>JAZRZJ010000055.1:0-4165 GCA_045601285.1 Oscillospiraceae bacterium | reverse complement strand
AACATCAAACTTTTTGTCAAACTGCGCTTCCTCAATGTCGCCGCAGATCACGCTTATGTTTTTCCCGGGAAATTTCTCCGAGGCAAGTCTTGCCATTTCGGGCGATATGTCTATGCCCGTTACGGAGGCAACCTTTCTTTTCAGGTAATCGCCGAAAAGCACACCGGTTCCGCAGGCAACGTCGAGAACGTCAACGTCTTCCTTAACACCGCTGTTGTCAAGAATTATGTCAACTACGCTGTCGTTGCGTATAAGCTCGGCGTCCCAATTTTCCGCACGCTTGTCGAAGAACTCAATCACATCGTTTTTATCAATCATGTCAATCCTCCGATTTGTGATAGCGCTCGGGAATGAGGTGTGCTTTCATAAGGGCAAAAATCACTGTGGGAATGAATACAAGCTGAATGAGTATTCCGGGCCAGCTTATGAGCAGAGTGCCTGTTACCCATGCGCCGAGGGCAAAGCTGCCTCTTGCAAAAATGAGCGCCTTCGTGACGGCGGACATGGTTCTGCCGACGATGATTGCGATGATAAGGCAGATGTAAAGGTCAGCAAGGGTGTTCTTTGTGCGTATCACCTTCATAAGAAGACCGGTTACAACGCCGTAAACCGCAAGCTCAACCATCATGGCGGGAAGAATTGCAACGGCGGGCATTCCCGTCATTGCGGAGGAAAGGGCGGGGCCGACTAAGCCGCAGAGCAGGCCGTACTGCCAGCCGCATACAAGACCGCAGATGAACACGGGAATGTGCATGGGGGTGAAGATGTTGCCGGCGCCCTGTATTCCGTGGAACAGCAGGGGCAGAGCATAGCACAGCGCGATGCAGACCGCGGTGATTATTGATTTTTTGACTGTGGACATTCTGTACATTTTTTTCTCCTTAAGTAAGTGATGGTTAATTCAGCAAGAGCAGGCTGCGAGGAATTTTGAGTGCTGAAAAGGCACCTTTTTCGCAGGAATACTTTGTGTATTTCAAGAAAAAGTAACGAATTCGGAGCTCAAAATAACCGCAGAATGCCGAAGGTGAATTAATCAGCGCTTACTTAAATGAACACTTCTGCGGCGCAGACTGCGGCGCACAGAAGCAGGGCAAGCCATGCTTTGCAGGTCATGGGAACGGTTTTTTTCTTTGTACGGTTTTTAGCCCCACGGTAGCCCCGGGCCTCCATTGCCATGGCAAGCTCATCGGCACGCTTGAAGGCGGATAGAAAAATCGGAACAAGCAGTGGCAGAAATGCGGCGGCGCGTTCCCGGAGCTTTTTGCTCTCAAATTTTGCGCCCCGGGCAATCTGCGCTTTTCTGATCGTATCCGTTTCCTCAAGCAGCGTGGGGATAAACTGGATTGCAACGGAGATTATCATTGCGATGTCGTCTGCGGGAATGCGCAGAAGCTTCAGAGGCTTGAGCATGACCTGAATTGCTCCCGTGATCTCCATGGGGGGAGTGGTCAGAGTCAGAATGTTTGCCAGCACCATGATGATGAGAATGCGGAACACAACGCTGAAGCCCTGAATAATACCTGCCCGGGAGAGCGTGATGATCCACCAGTGCCAGATTGCGTTTTCAGTGGCAAAGAAGAAGGCGTTCATAATGAAAATTACAATGAACACGCTCCACAGTCTGCGCACCGAGGCAAAGGCGGTGCCTATGGGCATACCGCACATGGCGGAAAGAGCTGCTGTGACGGCAACGATGATTGCGTAGCCGACGGGTGTGTCTGCAAGTATGGTGGCGGCAACGAGAATAAGAAAGCCGAAGAATTTTGCCCTTGCGTCAAGGCGGTGCAAGGGAGAGTCCGCAGGGGCGTAAAGCCCTGTCATATTGGTGAGCTTCATTCCTGCTCACCGCCCTTCAAAAGCGCGGTCACCGCAGAGAAAAGCTCATCATAGCGGCTGATTTTTTCCGTGATGTCAAGGCCTTTTTCACTCAGCAGATGTGCTATGGCGCGGCTCTGGCTGACACCGATGTGGCGTGAGTGCATCTTCTCAATGTCGCTGAAGACCTCGGCGGTTTCGCCGTTTTCCACAAGCTCGCCGTGGTCAAAAACAAGCACTCTGCCTGCACATTCGCCGATGCTGTCGGCATTGTGGGACACCATGACGATCGTGGTGCCCTGGGCGTTGAGAGCCTTGAGAAGCTTCATGAAGGCTTCTCTGCCCAGAGGGTCAAGCCCCGCAATGGGCTCGTCAAGCAGAAGATATCTCGGCTTTGCGGCCAAAATTCCCGCAATCGCAATCCTTCGCTTTTCACCGCCGGAGAAACCGAGAGGCGATTTTCTGCGAACCCTTTCATAGTCAAAGCCCACTGCCTCCAGCGCCCACTTTACGCGTTCGGCGACCTCGTCCTTTGAGAGCCTCGAGTGCTTCAGACCGAAGGCAACGTCCTTTTCCACCGTGGTTTCAAAGAGCTGGCATTCGGGATACTGGAACACATAGCCGACGGCGGTGCGGAGCCTGGCTCTGTCATAGCCGCGGGCGTTGATGTCTTCGCCGTCGAGGAGGATTTCACCCTCTGAGGCTTTGAGAAGTCCGTCAATAAGCTGGAGCACGGTGCTTTTTCCGCAGCCCGTATGCCCCATGATACCCACAAACTCACCGTCTTCAATTGTAAAGCTCACATTTTTCAGAGCCTGAGTTTCAAATGGTGTGCCTTCGCCGTAGGTCAGGGACACATTGCGGACTTCAATCGGCATATTTCCTCCGCCGCCTCATCAATTGTGAGGGGACAATGGTCAAGTTTCATCCCCGCGTCAAGCAGGTCATGGTAAAGCTTCACGGACAATGGCGCGTCAAGTCCCGTATCCGCAAGAAGCTGTGGATTTGTAAGCATTTCCCGGGGCGTTCCGTGGGCAAGTATAACGCCGTCGTGCATGAACCAAACGGTGTCGGCAAAGCTTGCCTCCTCTATGTAGTGAGTGACCATGACGATGGTTTTTCCCGCCTCGTGCAGACGTTTTACCGTGTTCAGCACCTCAGCTCTGCCCTGGGGGTCAAGCATGGAGGTGGCCTCGTCGAAAATCAGAATTTCGGGGTCGAGAGCAAGCACGCCCGCAAGGGCTACTCTCTGCTTCTGACCGCCGGACAGCATGTGGGGCGAGCGTTTTTCAAAGCCCTCCATGCCGACGGCCTTCAGCGCGGCGGAAACTCTTTCCGCAATTTCCTCACGCGGCACCTCGTAGTTTTCAAGACCGAAGGCAACGTCCTCCTCCACAACGGAGGAAACGAACTGATTGTCGGGGTTCTGGAACACAATTCCGACGCAGCGGCGGAGCTTCCACACATCGTCGGGGTTTGAGGCGTCGATGCCGTTTACGGTAAGCTCGCCGGACTGGAGCTCAAGCAGACCGTTCAGGTGCTTCATGAGTGTGGACTTGCCGCAGCCGTTGTGACCGAGGATCACCGCAAGCTCGCCCTTTTCCACGTGGAAGTCTGCGCCGTTTAAGGAACGGTGCTTTCCGTCGTCAAGGTCGTATGAAAATTTGATGTTCTTTGCATCTATCATGTCAAAACCGTCGATTGTTAATTATTTGATATTATCACTTTACTGTATTATAGTATAAGAAAAATCCCCCCACAAGCCCCGTGGGGGGATAAAAATTTATAAAAATTTGAGGTAAGAGTGAATAGTGAAGAAGTAGTATGTAACGAAAAAGTAGCCACGATAGTGATTGCTTTTTGTTAGTCCGAGTGACTAGATTTGAACTAGCGGCCAGCCGACGCTTCGCGTTCGGCAGGCCGAGCGGCAGATATAAATTTTTGCGGCTGTGCCGCAAAAAAGACGAGGCCGCCAGTTCAAATCCACACGCTCAAAAACAATAAAAACAGAGAGTACCGAAAGGTACTCTCTGTTTTTACTGGTCCGAGTGACTAGATTTGAACTAGCGGCCAGCCGACGCTTCGCGTTCGGCAGGCCGAGCGGCAGATTAAAATTTTTGCGGCTATGCCGCAAAAAAGACGAGGCCGCCAGTTCAAATCAAATTACCTGAAATATTAAAATAAAGCAGCCACATAAAGTGACTGCTTCATTTTACTGGTCCGAGTGACTAGATTTGAACTAGCGGCCTCTTGAACCCCATTCAAGCGCGCTACCATCTGCGCTACACCCGGATTTCCAGCGCCCAATTATAATAACACAATCGGATTATAATTGCAATACCCAATTTCA
>JAZRZJ010000054.1:0-8414 GCA_045601285.1 Oscillospiraceae bacterium | reverse complement strand
CCGATGACGCCTGCCACATTGGGACCCATTGCGTGCATAAGCAGGTAATTGCTCTTGTTGTACCTGCGGCCCACGTCCTGAGAAACACGGGCTGCCATGGGAACTGCGGAAACGCCTGCGGAGCCGATGAGAGGATTGATTTTGCCGCCGGAGGTCTTGTACATGATAACGCCGCCGAGAAGTCCGCCAACGGTGGAAATGCCGAAGGCAATAAGACCCAGCAGGATAATCTTAAGGGTTTCAACATTGAGGAAGTTCTGTGCCACCATTGTTGCACCGACGCTTGTTGCAAGGAAGATGGTGACAATGTTCATAAGGGCATTCTGCGCGGTGTCGGAAAGCCTTTCGGTAACGCCGCACTCACGGAAGAGGTTGCCCAGCATAAGACAGCCGATCAGAGGAGCCGTGGAGGGCAGAAGCAGAATGACGAAGGTTGCAACGACAATGGGGAAGATAATCTTCTCGGTCTTGGAAACCTCGCGCGCCTGCTCCATTTTGACCTCGCGCATTTTCTGAGTTGTGCAGAGCTTCATAAGAGGAGGCTGGATAAAGGGAATAAGCGCCATGTAAGAGTAGGCCGCAATGGCAATTGGTCCCAGCAGCTGCGGCGCAAGCTTCGTTGTGAGGAAGATGGCCGTGGGGCCGTCTGCACCGCCGATGATGCCGATGGAGGCAGCCTCGGGGCCCTTGAAGCCCAGAACGACGGCGCCCAGGAAGGCAACGAAAACGCCGAACTGTGCCGCGGCACCGAGAAGCAGGCTTTTGGGATTGGCAAGCAGAGGACCGAAGTCGGTCATTGCGCCAACGCCCAGGAAGATGAGGGAGGGATAAATTCCCGCCTTGACACCGATGTAGAAGAAGTCAAGCAGACCTGCGTTGCTCATTACATGACCGTAGCTGTGATAATAGGGGCTTGCTTCGTCCAGAAATGCCTCCCACAGCTCAGGGTGGTAAAGGGCGTTTTCGCCCATGCCGATGAAGTAGCTGAGGTTTGAAAGCAGACAGCCGAAGGCAATTCCGCAGAGAAGAAGCGGCTCAAACTTTTTAACAATGCCGAGGTACAGAAGTACAAAGGCAATGAGAATCATCACAAGGTTTTTCCAGCCGCCTTCGGTGGTGAAGAATGCGGCAAAGCCGGATTCCATCACAAGCTTTTGGAGAGTACCTGATATGTCCATTAGTTACCTCCTTAAGCGATGACAACCAGAGGAGTGCCGGTTTCAACCACCTGACCCTTGGTGGCGGCGATCTGAGCAACAGTGCCGCTCTTGGTGGCGGTGACTTCGTTTTCCATCTTCATGGCCTCAAGGATAAGAAGAACGTCGCCCTCGTTTACCTTCTGCCCCTGAGAAACGTTGATTTTGAGAATGTTGCCGGGCATGGGGGACTTCACCGCCTCGCCTGCGGCAAGTGCGGCAGCAGCGGGAGCAGCGGGTGCTGCGGCAGCGACAACGGGAGCGGCTGCAGCTACGGGTGCGGGTGCTGCGGGAGCAAGCGCCTCGTACTCGTCAACCAGCATGGCTTCGCCTGCCTCGACCTCAACCTCATATACTCTGTTGTTTAAAGTTACCTTGTATTTCATTCGTCCTTAACCTCCTTGATGGAAATAAAGCGAAGCTCGTTTAAGGGCTTGCCCAGGGAGTCCGCCACGATTGCCATGATCATTGCGGCGTCTTTAGGCTCGGTATCGTAGAGCTTCAGGTCGCCTGCAGAGCCGGGTGCCTTTTCCTTTACGGGCTCGGTAATTGCCTCAACAGCGGGGGCTTCCTCGACGGCTGCTTTCTTTGCCCTGCTGACCATGATTTTGCCCATGATCATGACAACGCACATGAGCAGAATAAGTCCCACAAAGACAACGCAGTAGCCGAGAAGCGCGGTGAGCGAGGCATTGCCGATGCTGATGTTAATCAAATCATTCATACTTATGCCTCCGTAATGGTGTAGCGAACCTTCTTCTCCTCAAGCTCGCGGCGCTTTTCAAAGAAGTTTTCGGCAACCTGCGGGAATGCGATGTAGCTGAGTACATCCTCCTCGCATTTTGCGGTATCGCCGAGATACTCTGCGGCCTTCTCAAAGGTGTCGGTGGGGAGGGAATCGGCGTAGCGACCCTCGATGGGCTTTTCGCCGTTAAGGATTTTTGCTCTGATTTCCTCGTCGATGGGAGCGGGAGTGCGGCCGTATTCACCGCGGCAGTAGGCCTTTATCTCGGCGCCAACGTTCTTGTAGCGTTCACCTGCAAGAACATTCTGCACCGCCTGAGTGCCTACAAGCTGACTGGTGGGGGTTACAAGGGGAGGATAGCCCATATCCTTGCGGACTCTGGGAGTTTCGAGAAGTGCTTCCTCAAATTTATCAAGCTGATTCAGACTCTTGAGCTGGCTCAGCAGGTTGGAGAGCATACCGCCGGGAATCTGATAGGTGAGGCACTGGGTATCTGTTGCCATGGAAATGGGATTCAGAGTGCCTGCCGCAAGGAACTCCGCACGGATAGGCTTGAAGTAATTTGCCATCTCAATGAGGATTTTTTCGTCAAGCTCAACCTCATAGCCCAGCTCCTTCAGAGCGTAGAACAGAGTTTCGGTTGCGGGCTGGCTTGTACCGCCGCTGCAGGGCGAGATCGCGGTGTCGATAACGTCGGCGCCGGCTTCAATGCCCTTGAGGTAGGTCATGAAGGCAAGACCCGTGGTGCAGTGGGTATGGAGAACAACGGGAAGGTCCACGGCGTCCTTGATGCCGCTGACAAGGTCGTATGCCTTGGCGGGAGTCATAATGCCTGCCATGTCCTTGATGCAGATAGAGCTTACACCCATCTGCTGAAGCTCCTTCACCATCTCAACGTACTTCTCAATGGTGTGAACGGGGCTGGTTGTGTAGGAAATGGTGCCCGATGCCTCAGCACCGCACTTGAGGGTTTCCTCAATGGCAACCTTCAGGTTGTCGGTATCGTTGAGAGCATCGAAAATACGAATGATGTCAATACCGTTTTTTACAGATGCGCGTACAAAGCGGCGGACGATGTCATCGGGATAGTGCTTGTAGCCGAGAATATTCTGACCGCGCAGAAGCATCTGCAGCTTGGTGTTGGGCATCTTTTCACGGATTTTGCGAAGTCTTTCCCAGGGGTCTTCATTGAGGAAGCGCAGGCACACATCAAAGGTGGCACCGCCCCAGCATTCAACGGAGTAGAAACCCGCTTTATCCATTGTGTCAAGAATGGGTTCCATCTTGTCATAGGGAAGTCGTGTTGCAATAAGTGACTGGCTTGCATCACGAAGCACGGTTTCGGTAAACTGAACTTTCTTCATCATTTCCTCCTATATGATAAAATTGTTTTATATAATGATACATAAAACAGTATATCATATTTATTTGTAAATACCAGTTAAAAAACGCAAAAACATCGTTTATTACTTAACTGCCGATGCGAAAAGTCTGTCTTAACGACGGACTTTTTTATTTTTTTAAAATCTTCTTGCACGCAAACGTGCAAAAAATGCCCCAAATCAGCCTATGGGTGAGAGGTGATGGGAAATGAAGGACAATCAGTCCCTGAAAGCCGATGAGCTTCTGAATATGCTTGCCGAGTCTTCTCCCAATGACGCGGTAAAGCTCCTGTTCCTCGGGGAAGAGGATCTGTCACTGCTTGACGGCCTCGACCTTTCTCTCATCAGCGAAATCAAACGCAGCCCCGGCGGAGCTGTGGAAATGAAATTCGTTGACCGAGTTGCCGTCCTGCGTGAGCTGCTCGGACTTCAGAAATCGGAGAGCGAGCAGAAGGATAACGGCAAAAACTTTTATGCCGCCCTTGACAGAGCGGCACAGCAGCTTAATTCAAAGGAAGAGAAATAATTGAAGTTTGAAAGCTTTTCTGAAACACAGCTTATGCAAGTCTCAGCCTTGACACCGTCATTGCCCGCCATGTGACACCCCACGGGCTTGGCAGAATTGAAAAGAAAAGCATGCCCATGCTGTACCGCTTCACCGTAGCCTCGGGCGAAAGCGAATGGAGCGTGCTTTCACGCTTCTGCCGCTACTCCTGCGGCATTCAGCCCCGATATTCAAAGGAGGGGGTTATGCTCCTCAACGACAAGCTGGGTGCCGTAAGGCGAATAAACAGCGGCTCAAGTGTCTTTTCCGTAAAGCGCCGTGACTGCCGCTACGGTGTAATATCTTCGGTGCTGGTGAAAAACCGCGTTACCGGTGCGCGATATACGGTGCATAACGAAAAATTCGAGGCTCGCGGCGGTGACAGCAGGCGCGTGCTGACTGTTCCGAAAACCACGGGCGCCGATGCCATGCGCTATACGGGCGAATATCAGATAAGGGAATCTGCCAGTGGGAAGAACACAATTGAGGTGGGACTCACAACGCAGTTTGCGGGCTTTGCCGGAGATGTGGCGGAGCTTGATCTGCCCGAAATGAACCTTTCGGGGCGCTACCGCATTATAAAATCGCGCTGCTGGGCAGACGCAAACGATGCGGGAACTTATCTGACTCTGGAGGTGTGAGTATGTGGATTGACGAGCTCAGCCGCAGGGCAGGTGACTGCTCGGTGCTTGGCGGAAAGCTCAGTATCGGGGGCGCAAGCCCTGCCGCAGTGACAGATGCGGAGCTGCGAAATCTTAAAATAATCCGATGCGGAGGTGTTCTGCGCATTCCGATTGCAAACGAGGAGCAGCTTGTGCTGCGCTGTGACAGCGGAGAATATGCCCTGCTCGGAATGACCGAGGGGGAAATCCCCGAGGATATGGAGGCGGGTGAAATATGCGTGGAAACTGAAAATGCCGCAATTCTGATTAAGAATGACGGCAGGATAAAAATCATGGGAGAGCTGGAGATCGAAGGCTCTCTCAAGGTGAACGGGAGGTCAATAGATGGAGCTTAAGCTTGAAAACGGTGATTACATTTCCTCCGGCGGCGGAGTAAAAACCGTAAGCGGCGCGGAGGAGCTTGCCCAGCGCCTTACCATGAAGCTTACGGCACGCAGGGGAAAGTTCTGGCCTATGGCCGATTACGGCAGCAGACTTTACACTTTGCTCAGCGGAGTAATGCCGGCGGACAGGGAAACCGCAATCCGCGAATTTGTTGCCGAGGCACTTGCGGACGAAGATAACGTAAGTCTTGAAAGCATTGATATGCGCATCGAAGGCGAAGTCCTTCGCCTCGGGCTGAGCTTCAACTGCCGGGGCACCGTAGTGAGCGTAAACACTGCAATCATGGAGGAAAAATGAATACTATCGACGAAATATACAACGAAATGAAGGACGCTTTTGAAGCGGAAACGGGAATAAGCCTCAATGACGGCGGCGATATGGCGCTGCGCTTCCGGACCTTTGCTGCCCAGCTTGCAACCCTGCAGGCGCAGGCGGACTATGTGGAGCGCCAGTGTTTTCCCCAGACGGCAGTCGGAGAGGCGCTGGACACCCATGCGCTTCAGCGAGGTCTGTCCAGAATGCCCGCTTCAAAGGCCGCGGGTCTTATCCGCTTTTCCGTAAATACCGCGGCTGCGGCAGACATCACGATCCCGGAGGGAACACGCTGCATTACCGCAAGCGAGCTTGAGTTTGAGGTTACTGAGGACAGCGTCATTACCGCGGGAAGCCTTTACTGCGATGCTCCTGCCGAGGCACTTATCCCGGGAAAAAGCGGCAACACGGCGGCAAATACCGTTGTGTTTATGGAGCTTGCGCCGGAGGGCGTTTGCGCCTGCACAAATCCCACTGACTTCAGCGGCGGCTGTGATGAGGAGAGCGATGATGCCCTGCGAGAGCGTGTGCTTGACAGCTTCACCAATGCGGCAAATTCGGGCAATATTGCATATTACAGAAATACCGCCATGGCCGTGGACGGTGTGGCTGCCGTTAGTGTTCAGCCCAGAAAACGCGGCAGAGGCACCGTTGATATTACGGTTGCCGCTGAAAGCGGAATACCCGATACCGTGCTGATAGGCAGGGTTTCGCAGCTTATGAACGGCAGACGGGAAATCTGCGTTGACGTTTCCGTAAGCGGACCAACAGCGCAGAACGTAAACGTTGAAACGGAGCTTAAAATTAAGGACGGCTATAACTCCGAGGAGGTAATTGCGGCGGTCGAAAGCGCAATACAGAATCATTTCACGGGCAAAATTCTGGGCAAAGGCCTTAAGAAAGCGGAGCTTGGAAGCATTATCTTCGGGGTTGAGGGTGTTGAGAATTATGCAATATACAATCCCGAAAACGATGTGGCGCCAAATCCCGAAAAACTGCCCGTGCTGGCAACGCTGCTTGTAAGTGAGGCAACAGAATGAGTTATTCCGATTATCTTAAAAACACGCTGAGACCTCTGGGCATATATGAGCTTGATTCCGGTATAGGCTGTGCGGAGCTTGAAGCGCTGGGCGCGGCTATGGACGTGATCAAGGCAAAGCTTGACGGCACCTTTACCGAGATGCTGCCCATGACAGCAACAAACGAAGGACTTTCAAGGTATGAGAGACTTTTTCCGGGCTGCCCGCGACCTGCTGACCTGAATGCACGAAGGACAGCCCTGATGACACTTTTCCGCATGGGTGAGTGCGAATGCAGCGATCAGGGACTGAACAATGTCCTCGCCTCCTGCGGCATTCCTGCGGAGGTCAGCGAAACCGAAACAAAGGAGACCGTGCGGGTTACGTTCTGGGACTATCACCTTGAGGGTGAGGAGCTTGAGCAGACAAAGCGGAGAGTTGAGGCAATTCTGCCCTGCCATTTGGAAATAATATACGAATAAAAAAACTCCCGAAAGGGCGGTGTGCCGTCCGATTCGGGAGCTTTTTCTGATACTGTGTTACCTGACAAGGTTGAGAATTACCTCAACCATTTTCTCCATGGACTGAACGGGGATATACTCGTGAACCCCGTGGAAGTTTACGCCTCCCGTTGAAAGATTGGGGCAGGGCAGACCCTCGTATGAAAGCCTTGCTCCGTCGGTGCCGCCGCGTATGGGAACGATTTTCGGCTCGACTCCTGCCTTACGGAAGGCCGCTTCCGCGTTGTGAATAAGCTCCATGTGGGGAAGCAGCCTGTCCTTCATGTTGTAGTAGCTGTCCTTCAGCATGAGCTCAAGCGTACCTTCGCCGTATTTGCAGTTAAGCCTGCTGACAAGCTCCTTCACAAGCTCCTTCCGTAACAGAAACTTTTCAAAGCTGTGGTCGCGGATTATCATGGCAAGCTTTGCCTCGCCTGTGCTGCCCTCAATGCCGTGAACATGATAAAAGCCTTCGTAACCCTCGGTTTTTGCGGGAATTTCATCTTCGGGCATCATGGAAACAAGCTCTGCGGCAATCAGCACGGCGTTTTTCATCTTGCCCTTTGCTTCACCCGGGTGAATGTTTACTCCATGAACGGTGATAAGGGCTGAGGCGGCATTGAAATTTTCGTACTCAAGCTCACCGAGCTCACCTCCGTCAACTGTATAGGCGGCTTTTGCGAGGAAGCCTCCGAAATTGAAGTGATCCGCACCGCAGCCGATTTCCTCGTCGGGCGTAAATGCAAGCGCAACTGCACGGTGGGGAATTTCGGGGTGGCGGACAAGATATTCAACCGCAGTGATAATTTCCGCAATGCCCGCCTTGTCATCAGCGCCCAGCAGAGTGGTGCCGTCGGTGATTATTATATCTTGGTTTACATAATTGTATAAACTCGGGAAATCGGAGAGCTTGAGATGTGCTAAATCTCCGCCCTCGTAGTGAACGATGCGCGGCTTAACATTTTCGCCCGGTGCGTCGGGGGAGGTGTCCATGTGGGCAATGAAGCCCAGTGCGGCAGCATCGGAATTGTTGGCAGGGAGATGGGAATAAACTCTGCCGTATTCGTCAAGCTCCGCCTCAAGTCCGAGCGAGGAAAGCTCGGAAACGAAAAACCTTCCCAGCTCAAGCTGACGCGCGGTGCTCGGAACTGCGGAGGAGTTCTCGTCTGAGGTCGTGTGAAAGGACACATATCTTAGAAAGCGTTCGGTTACTGTCATGGCTTATCACTCCTTAGGCTTATTATATCACAGCCCATTGAGAAATAAAGGGATATGGAATATAAACACGCATGAAGATAATAAAAAAGAGAGCGCAAAGCACTCTCTTTAAATATTCGGTTAAGCCTAAAATCAGACAACACCCTGTGCCATCATTGCGTCGGCAACCTTGAGGAAACCTGCAACGTTTGCGCCGAGCATCATGTCGCCCGGGCAGCCGCACTCTTCGGATGCCTTCAGGCAAGCCTGGAAGATGCTCTTCATGATGCCGTGAAGCTTCTCGTCAACTTCTTCGAAGCTCCAGCTGTAACGCATGGAGTTCTGGGACATCTCGAGACCGGAGGTTGCAACGCCGCCTGCGTTGGATGCCTTGCCGGGAGTATAGAGCAGGCCGGCTGCGCGGACTGCATTGATCGCGCCGGGAGTAAGAG
>JAZRZJ010000053.1:0-57575 GCA_045601285.1 Oscillospiraceae bacterium | reverse complement strand
TTCCTGTCCTTATCTATGATCGCCTGCAGGCCCTGCTGAACGGCGGTTTCAAAGCCCAGCTCCCTGAGCTTCACGACGCCTTCTATTGTGGTGCCTCCGGGGGAGCACACTCTGTTCATAAGGGAAATGGGGTGCTCGTCGGAGTTCATGCTCAGCATGCCGCTGCCCACAACCGTTGCGGTGGCGATATCCTCCGCCATGGGACGCGGGAAGCCCGCGCGGACACCCGCCTCCGCAAGCGCGTCGATATAAAGCAGCACAAAGGCGCCCGATGCTCCGCCCAGAGCGGAAAAGGCGGGGAACATGCTTTCCTCAATATGATACACCTTGCCGACGGTTGAAAAAATGCCGTCGGCAATTTTTATGTCCTTTTCCTCTGCGTATTTTCCGCCGCAGATCGCGCTGACGGACATTTTTACTTTAGCGTTTATGTTGGGCATGATTCGCACAAGAGCAACGCCGTCTTTAAGTCTTTCGGCGTACCAGTCCGTGCTTTTTCCTGCGGCGATGGTGAGCACGGTTTTTTCCTCTGAGATGAGTCCGCCCGTTTCCTCAAGCAGCTTCGGCATTACCTGGGGCTTCACCGCAAGGATAATCACGTCGGATTTTTCCACAAGCTCTGCTGCGCTGCCGCAGGGAACAAGACCGCAGCTTTCCGCAAGGGCAAGGGTTTTTCCGTCGCTGCGGTTGAAGCCGTATATTGTGTCGTTTACGAATTTCCCGCTGGAGTGCATTCCCTCGATGATGGCTCCCGCCATATTGCCGAGTCCGATAAATCCGTATTTCATTCCGAATCCCTCCGAAATTTTTATTCAATATATTGTATCATGCCCTTTCCAAATGAGCAAGTGCTTGTTGCTTTACATCGTTAAAGAATAAACTTTTGAAAAAGTATTGACAAAATGTGCGTTTGGTGTATAGAATGAGGGCAATTGAACAAGGCATGATAGAGGCGCGGTTGCCAAGAGTAGTTTTGTTAAACGCCGGGAAGCGTTAAACGAAAGGGGTCGCCGCCGAAGGATCAGAATCTTTCCCGAGGGTCTGATGCCTGGGTCGCAGGAGAATATCCTGCGGACTGTCGCGTTAAGCGGAGAGCTGTCAGACCAAAGAAGTCCATTATGTATTTTGTGTCATGAACAGTAATCTTGCTGTTGTTCATGACATTTTTTCTTTTTCAGGAGGAATTCGTAATGGAATTCGTAAACACCTTCTGGGCCCTCGTCCCTCCCCTTGTGGCAATAGTGCTTGCACTCATCACAAAGGAAACCTACAGCTCACTGTTCATCGGCATTCTCGTGGGTGCGCTCTTCGTTGCGGGCATGAATCCCGTGGGTACCCTTGACACCATGATCAACGACGGCTTCGTTCCTGCCATCAGCGACAGTGCAGGTATATTCATGTTCTTGGTCATTCTCGGAATCATGGTTGCCCTCATAAACGCCGCAGGCGGCTCCGCCTCCTTCGGCAAGTGGGCGGCAAAGCACGTTCATACCAAGGTGGGCACGCTGCTGGCAACCTTCCTGCTGGGCGTTCTGATTTTCGTTGACGACTACTTCAACTGCCTCACCGTAGGCTCCGTAATGCGTCCCGTAACCGACCTTCAGAAGATTTCCCGTCCCAAGCTCGCCTACATCATCGACGCTACCGCGGCTCCCATCTGCATGATCGCTCCCGTTTCCTCCTGGGCAGCCGCCGTTTCCGACGTTGCCAAAGATCTTGACGCAGGCATTTCCGGTCCGCAGCTTTTCATTCAGGCAATTCCCTACAACTTCTACTCTATTCTCACTATCGTATTCGTTGTTGTAATTTCCATCATGGGCTTTGACTACGGTCCCATGGCAAAGGCAGAGCTTGAAGCTCTCCGAGGCAATCTCGGTTCTCTCGGCAACGACGAAGAGAGTGAGAGCACGAGCGCAAGTCTTTGGGATATGCTTATTCCTATTATCGTACTTATCGTTTTGTGTGTAATCGGTCTTATCTATGTCGGCGGTTTCTTCGGCGTTGATGTCACGGGCAACACCGAATTCGCTGGTGACTTCATCGGCGCCTTTGGCAACACCGATGCCTTCGTCGCTCTGCCCTGGGGCTCCCTCGTTGCTCTGGTTATCTCCATCATCTACCTCGTCTGCCGCCGCACTATCTCCTTCAAGGAAGCCATGGCATGTACCGTCAAGGGTTTTAACGCCATGGTTCCCGCGATCCTCATTCTGACCTTCGCAGTAACCCTGAAGAACATGACCGGTGCTCTCGGCGCAGATGTCTTTGTTGCAGGTCTCATGGAGACCGCTTCCGAAAGCCTGTACGCAATGCTTCCCGCCATCATCTTCCTTGTGGCTCTGGGCCTTGCATTCTCCACCGGCACAAGCTGGGGCACCTTCGGTATCCTCATTCCCATCGTTCTCCCCATCTTCTCCTCAGAAAGCGCGCTGCTCATGATCGGCATCTCCGCCTGCCTTGCAGGTGCGGTATGCGGCGACCACATCAGCCCCATTTCCGATACCACCATCATGGCCTCCGCCGGTGCAAACTGCGACCACATCCAGCACGTTTCCACGCAGCTTCCCTACGCTCTGACAGTTGCAGCCATCGCCTTCGTAAACTACATCATCGCAGGCTTTATCCAGAACGCATGGATCTGTCTCGCAATCGGCGTTGTAATGACAGTCGGCGTGCTCTTCATTCTCAGAGCAACCGTTGGCAAGAAGGTCGAAGCATAATTCATAACAAACGATACAAAAAGGTCCGTTCTGAGAACGGACCTTTTTTGTTGCAGTCAAAGACTGCTGTGTGATATGATTGAAAAAAACAAAGCAGGAGGTTTCCCAATGCTTCCGATCATTCCTCTGTGGCTCAAAATTGCCATGACCGTTTCCCTCAGCGCGCTGTCCGTGCTTCTGTATTTTAAGCTTCGCGGCGAAAACCGCAGGCTCTGCATGATCGCCATGCTGCTGAGCACCGTGGGCGATTTTTTTATGACCGACGCTTTCGGCATCGGCAGCTTTTCCACCTATCCCGGTGCGGCATTTTTCATGGCGGCTCACATTGTTTACGCCGGCTGCTTCGTGAAGGCGGCAAAGGCAAGGGGCATTAAGTACTTCGGCTGTGGCTTTTGGACTGGCCTTGTCTTCATGGGGCTCACTGCCGCGGGACTGGGCATCGCGGCCTTCACCGTGCCCGAAGAGCCCCTGACCGTAATGTTCCTCCTCATTCTCCTTTACATCGCAATCATAGGCTATAATCTGTGCAGCAACTTTGCTTTTTCCTTTGCCGCAAAGGGACAGTATTTAATTCTTCCCTTTGCCATCGTGCTGTTTTACGCAACGGATATTTTCATTTTCCTCGAAATGCTCGGCATCACAGATGCCCTGCGCTATTACGTATGGTACGGTTATCCCCTTGCGCAGCTTGCGCTTATTCTGTTTAACTCACCCCTGAAAAAACAGGCGGCATGAAAAAAGCGGACGGCTTTGCCGTCCGCTTTAAATATGCGTTTGTTCCGAACTGCTTTGCGGTTTATCAGAAGATAAAGCAGCCCTCGGAGGTTTCGATGACATACCAGCCGTCGTCGAAGTCAACACTATAAGTGTCGCTGTCGCTGTAGGTCTTAACAAATGCCACGGAGTAGATTGCCTCAACATCGCCAAGCTCGTAAAGATATACATAATCGCCGTCTGCGAAATCTTCTGCAAGCTCAGCGTATGCTTCGTTATAATCCTTGCCTTCAAGCTCTCTTACGGAAATCTGGTCTACCTTTTCAAGTACAATGTCATCGTCAGGGTCATCATCGAAGCTCAGCTCGCGGACTTCGCCGAGGTAGGTGTCGTAGTAGAGAACGTAAAGCTCAACATAAAGGTCAACAAACTCTTCGAGAGATGCCGCGTTTGCCATGTCGGTTCTGTACTCGCCGAGCTTGTCAGCGCCGATAAGGGAGGAAATCCGGTCGCCTGCATCACCGAGCATGTCGGATATGCTATCGGGCCAGTCATCCAGGAATTCGTCCTTGAGGTCCTTGAGCTTTATGCCCTTAGCCATATCCATCATGGACTGCTTAAGAGATGCCTCAAAGTCGATGCCGCGTGCCTCAAACATGTCCTGAACGCTGTCATACTTTGCATAGGCGTTTTCAACTGCCTTCTCGGGTGAGCCTGCGCCGCTTCCGCCGCATGCGCAGAGGGACAGGCACAGCATAAGTGCAAGCACCAGTGCTACAAATTTTTTCATTTTTAAATCTCCTTTTTATATTTTTTGCACATTTCAACAATAACAATTATAGTTTCGTTTATACTTTATGTCAAGAACAACAAGCCTCTGTTTATTTTTTGTCAAATTAAAAACAAACGGCACATTTCGGCAGAACGTCAGCTTCGCATTAAGCGGCGGCGCGTCTGCGTTTTACGCGCATGGAAATTATCACTATGGAAATTACTGCACCGAGCAGTCCCGCGCCCGCAACACACCAGAGCACGATTTCGAAGCTGTGATCAACAACCTGGCCGTAGCCGTTGGGTCCCGCCTCGTACTCAACATCATATTTTCCGTCGCCGTCATCATCGACGCTTAGCACGGTTTTTTCCGCGGAAGAGCTTGCGACGGTGTCAATTCTGGTAAGGTCCGTAATGTTGATGTTTTCAAAACTGCGGAAGTCGGCATACTCGCCCTTGTCGTCCATGAGACCTATGGTGTAGTCCATGGTGCCGTAGCCCGTTCCTCTGATGCTTATGTCATATTCAACGCCGTCTTTCAGACGGAGGATTTTTACTCTGTCCTCGTCTTCCTCATCATCGTAATAATCATCATAATAGTCATCATCGTCTTCGTCATTGACGTTTTCAAAGGTCAGGGAGCCGAAGGAGGTTCGGGTGTTGAGCTTGTCCTCATCGGAGCTCAGAGTTTCGCCGTCATACTTTACGGTGACGTCAACGGGGCAGGCGATTTTGATGTAGATGTAATGCTGTCCGTTAATCTGGTCGGCAATGTCACCGAAGAAGTAGACAAGATTTGAAGCATCGTCAACCTCATAGTGACAGCCTTCGGAGGCCATGCCCTCAAGCAGACGCTGAGCGTAATAGATGTCCTCATCGTACATATTCTGGAAGAAGCCCAGCGTGTATATGTAAATGCCTTCCTCGCGGAGCTCCTCGGCATATCTGATAAGAGCATCTCCCTCGAGTCCCTCATTGGGGAGACCGTCCGTCATGAGCACGATGATTTTCTTCTCCGCGTCGCTTCCCATGAGCATATCCGCCGCCATGCGCAGACCGTCCTCGGTGTTGGTCATATCCTGGCTGTAAATATCGTCAATGGCGTTGTCAAGAATTGCCTGCCTGCGCGTGAAGTCAACCTCAAGGGTTGCATAGTCGCTGTAGGTTACAAGACCTATCATGGCCTGATTGTCCAGCACGGTGTCAACAAAGCCGTGGGCGGCCTCAACGGTTTCATCAAGGGGCTCGCCGTCCATGCTGCCGGACACGTCGAGAACAAGCACAACGTCACGGTCGGCAACCACCTCGTCCTCATACCAGTCAAGCGCAAAATTCTTGTTTGTGGTGTTGAGCACAACCTCCGCGCTGCAATCGCCGGTGTCACTTTCGCCCTCCTTGTCCTTGGCATATTCCAAAGCCTCGGAAACGCTGTAATGGCTGCCGTCGGAATAGGTCTGGCAGAGTCCCTCGCAAACCGCGTATATCATGCTCAGATTGTAGGTAGTGTGGATAACATCATCGTTGCCGTACACCGCAACCGCGCCCTTTTCAATGAGGGCATCTCCCAGTCGGGAGTCAACCGCACTTGAGCAGGTGCCGAGATAGACAACGGTGTTTTCAAGCGCACCGTCCTCAAGGTAGAGTCTGAAGAAATCGGGACCGACAAAATAGCAGTCATTACCGTAGAACATTGCGTGATTGTCCAGCGCCTTCTTGTACAATCTGTCGTTTTCATCGTTTCTCTCAAGACCGATTACCATAAGAGAACCGTAATCATCGGAATAAGCACCGTGACCGTGCCAGAGAACAACGTGGTACTGGCCGTATTCAATGCAGGAGGCGGGAATTACCTCGCCGTTGTTGTAGTCGGCATCGCTGCCTCCTCCGTTATCAAAAACATAGGCGTCGAAGCTGCTGTCAATCAGCTCCGCTCCGTCGTCGATGAGGTGCATATAGGACTCGGCGCCGCCCCCTGCGTAGCCGTCAAGGCAGGGCTGGTAGGTTGCAACGTTCAGAACGGGCTGAGCGCCTGCGTCATAGCCATCAAGCTCGGGCGCATAAATGTAGGCGCCGCCGTCGGGCAGGTCGATGATTATGCAGGTGTCCTCGCGCGTGAAGCCCGAAATTACGCCCTCGTCCTCAAGGTCGTAGAGATAATCCTCGGCTCTGTAAAGATAGCCGTAAATATTATCCTCGGTGAGCACCTTGTATTCGGAGGGATTGCCCTCCTCGTCGGGAGTAAAGCGAAGCTCCTGCTCGGCAATGTCCATGGCGTTTTCCACTTGGGCAATCTCTTCCCTTACCGCCGCAGAGCTGCCTTCATCGCCGGCAAGACCGTTCATTACGCCCGTGTCGGATTTCTTCTTCTGGATATCGTCCAGCTTGTATTCCGCCTCGCCCGCAGGCTCAGCGGTGGCTTCCGGCTCCTTCGTTTCCTTGGGGCTGTCCTCGCTGCCGTCATAGAAAATGAAAAAAATTGCGGCCACAAGCATAAGCATCGTAATCACAAGGGCAATTACGGGCGCTTTAAGGCTGATTCTTTCCGCACGCTTAGCCGCCCTTTTTTCAGCCGCAGCCTGCTTCTTTGTTTTTCCCGGGTTCAGACTTTCTCCGCAGCCAGCACAGAACTTTGCATTATCCGGCAGCTCTCTGCCGCAACGTGGACATTTCATATCGGCTCCTCCTTATATCTGCTTTGTCGGTTTCTTTTCGTTTTTTATAACAATTATAAACAAAACATCGGACATTTTCAAGGAAATATGCCGTTATTTTGCAAAAAACACTTCCTGTCTGTTGTGTTTTGCGCCCATAAGTCAGGAAGTGTCAGTTTTATAAATAACAAGCCGTATGTAAAGGATTGCTCTGTGCAGATTTTTGTGAATAGGTACGGATTGCGAGGCAGTGTACACACTGCCTCGCAATGACAGCGTTGTGTGAGCTTTCCGAAAATTATCGTGGCCCCCTTGTCTAAAGGGGGCTGTCATGCGTCAGCATGACTGGGGGATTCCGTTCTCTTGCTTTTCCATTGAGATTCTTCACTTCGTTCAGAATGACAGAGTTGGACAGCGGCAATCCGTCCCTTTTGCAGCAAAAACTCTCCTGATTTGTCTTACAAATCAGGAGAGTTTTAATATTCAAGGCTTCTCTCACCTTACGCCCTGCTTCTGACGGAGGGACAAACAGTCCGCGATCATTGCGATGAACTCCGAATTCGTGGGCTTGCCCTTGATGTTCGACACGGTGTAGCCGAAGAACTTTTGCAGGGTTTCGATATCGCCTCTGTCCCATGCGACCTCGATGGCGTGTCTTATCGCGCGCTCGACGCGGCTCGGCGTTGTGCCGAACTTCTTTGCGACGGTCGGGTACAGCACCTTCGTCACGGCGTTTATGATGTCCATGTCGTTGATCGTCAGGATGATCGCCTCGCGGAGATACTGGTAGCCCTTGATGTGCGCCGGAACGCCGATCTCGTGGATATAACTTCATTGCCTTATTTATAGGATATTACACCTTGTATTCATTGGAACGATTAAAATACTATCAAAATAATGCAAAACAGTCAAGCGTGAAGCCTATGAACATCTGAAAATAATTCTTTTTGCCCGAAAAGTGATCAAATTCACCTTTTCGGGCAATCTTTTTATTGTTTTTCAGCGAAAATAATCAACTTTTACCATCTTTTCAATTACTTTCATCAACTTTTGAATGCTTTGCGATAAGTTTCTGCATTCTTTCATTTAATTTTTTGCAATTGTACGTTTATGTGCCAAGCTTAAAATCGTTTTTTGCTATAATATACACGTAAACAAGGGGAACACAAAACCCCGAAAAACAAAAAATCATTTATTAAAAAAGGAGAAATCACCATGAAAAACAATCAGATCCGCATCAACGAGGACGGCAACGGTGTCGTCACAAAGGCTTTCCAGAAGCAGGCCATGATCTTCGGCACGCCCGAATACGAAGCATGGAAGGCATTCAAGCAGGACTGCCCCAAGGCTGAGATGATCACCAAGAGCATCAAGCGCAATCCCGATAAGAAGACCAACAAGAATCTGACCTATGAGAACATGGAAAAGTTCATCAAGGCTCAGGCCGATGCAGAGGCGCTTATGGCAACCTTTGCCGAGATCAAGGAGCGCTCCTCGTTGCAGACGAGCCCTTATCATTGGGTTCTCTCATGGTTTCTTCACAGCTTCCCCGATTACAAGAGCTTCGACAGCTCCTCCGGGGAGGTCAAAGCGGAGATCACCGAGCTTCAGCGTGCAGCATCGTAAGGGAGGGACATGTAATGAAGAAATACAAGATCGACCACATCAACCATTCGATCCAACTCACGAAGGCTTTTGAAGAGGCCGCTGCCCGCTGCGGCTCGGAGGAATACGAGCTGCTGCGGAAGCTCCGGGATGACTTCCCCGAAATGAAGATCGTGCGCAAGCCTCGCCGCACGCAGAAAAAGGCGGAGCCCAACCGCAATCTGAGCTATGCCAACATGGAGCTGTACATGAGCGTGTTTGCCAATGCGGAAGAGCTTCAGGCACAGTTTGAGATCGTCAAAGCAATGTCCAAAGGGCAGCCCAGCCCCTACAAGTATGTCAAAGACTGGTTTGTCCGTCAGTTCCCCGATTACAGAGAACTCCCCGATTTCTCCGGTGAGAAGCTGAATCTGACAGTGCTGCCCGTCGAACAGCCAACGATAGGTACCGACCATGCAGCGTAAAACCGAATACGAAAGACGAAGGACGACACGTGTTTTTCCCGTGTCGTCCTCTTTTCGCGTCCGCCGTTATCGTTCGTGTTTCCCGTGATCTTTCGGCGTTCGGGAAAACCGGGGAATAAAGCTCATATTAAGCGTATGGTCGAAGTTTTCCCAAAACCATCCCCCCGGGGTAAGACTGTGCATCCGCTCCCGCTCCCCTGCTGTATAGCTGATAACACTCCCGCTCAGAGCGTGCATACCTTAGCATTATACAAGTCCTGCTCTCCCGCTCGGATTTTGAATATACACATTCAAAACCTCTCCCGCTCCCGCTCGGACAGAATTATTCGTGTTGCCCGCTCAACGCTGAATGTTTGAGAAAAGTTCCGATATTCCTCATTTTTCTTCAATAATGCCTGTATTTTTATCTAAAAAAATTTTTATGGTATAATATATATAGAAAGTGAGAGAGATGAAAAAAATCTCAAAAACACTTTACTAATTAAGAGAAAAAGGAGTGAATTCATAATACTATGAATTTAAACTACGATATCAGTCTCTCAAGCGAAGAGACTAATTCCAATTCTCCCGCTCAGGAATCGAATTTTCGCGGTCAGCCAATCTCGTGGATAGATGTCGATGAGACGAGAGAACAGTTTTTCGAATCGGCATTCGGCGATGACGTGACAGAGCGGTGGACATGCAGATGTCATTACATAGAATACTGCGGTCAGAAATACTGCGAAGACGATTTCATGAAAGCGCACTTTGCCGAATACAAGAAGTATCCCTACAAGGTCGATTTCAAAACAAAAGACATTTTTCGTCTCAGCTACAACCAGCGGGCAAAGCTGCAATATCACATCCTGTCTCTCAAATTCCCGCTCGTGGACGTTGATGTCCGGGACAAAGTTGGGCTGAGCAGTCTGAGTTTCTCCTCTAATAATAAGACTGCTCAGAATTGGAGACAACGTATGAAGTGGGACAAAGGAATCGAAAAGATGATCACTTTCGGAATGTCTCTTGGTGTACAAGGCGACACTCGCGGTCTATGGTGTTACAAGCCGACATTTGAGAACTCGTATGCAGAGTTTTGTAGTGTAGAATATGATTGGGATCTTTGGCTCAGCAATATTGCGTTCTATATTGACAGCCACAGACACGAGGTTGAGAGGGCAGTCGGAGCAGAAAACAAAAAGATGGTTTTTGATGGGCTATGTCAAGGTGCCGGCTCGATGCTTTACTATCAGCAGGGAAGCTATCTGACCTTACCTACACGTCAGGCAAATGAACTTAAAAAATGGATATACAATTATTGCCGCACAGGAAAAGGAGATTATCCTTATCACGGGAACATCAATACCGGTCACTATGAATTCAGAATTGAATTCGATACGGACATTGATATCGTTGAAGCCGATGACCGCAAGACCTATACGAGGAAATGCAATGAAGAAATCAACAAAGGATGCTCCCATTGATAAGGGCAAGGAGGTCTTCGACGAGCTCTTCCATGCCCGGGAGCCGTTGACGGAGGGAGAATGTGAGCTCATATTCTGACACTCCCGCTCAGGAAAAGTTTTTTCGCGGTTATCCGATCTCATGGGTAACCGTTGAAAAAACGAAGGAAATAGTCATCGAAGCGGCATTCGGTGACGATATGATAGAGAAGCGCCCATACAAGCATCATTACATAAAGTATTGCGATAAGCTCTACCGCAGAAACGATTTCATGGAAGCGTATTTCTCCGAATACAAGAAATACCCCTACAAGGTCAAATTCAAAACGGATGACATTTTCCTGCTCAGCGGCAATCAGCGGGCAAAGCTGCAATATCACATTCTGTCTCTGAAATACCCGCTCGTGGAGGTAGATATACAAGACGAGCTCGATTTGCGTTCACTGTGCTGCGGCAGCGATTTTGAAACAGCTCAGATTTGGTACAACCGTATGCAATGGGAAAAGGGCATTGAAAAGATGGTCACCTTCGGCGTAAGTCTTGGAGTTCCCGGTATCATTTCAGACGTTTGGTGCTACCGATTCGAGATAGACGATCTTAGCGCGGTGTATGAAAGTGTATCTTCAACATGGGAAGAATGGCTCGGCGTGATCGCCGGTTACATTGACAGCCAACGCCATATAATACAGGACGCAGAAGGTGAGCAGAGAAAAGCCCGCTGTGATTGGATTTGCGATCAGGCTATGATAAAGCTCTATTATCAGGACGGAATACATCTAACCTTGCCCGCTCGGGAAACAGCAGAATTAAAAAGGTGGATATATGACTATTGCTACAAGGGGCAATGTGAATACCCTTATCACGGTGATATCTGTCCCGCTCACTACCGATTTGTTATTGATTTTGAAAAGGACGTTGAGATCGTCGAAGCTGATGACCGCAAGGGGCGCATGAAGCAATACAACGAAGAGCACAACGCCGCACACAACAAGGAAATGGCCGTCAAAAAGCTTCGGGAGCGTGTCAATGCCCTGACCGGCGACGAATGGACGACGCAAGAGCTCTATGCGCAGGGGATCAGCAAAAACACCTTGACACGTTTGGTCAATGAAGACCTGCTCCGCCGCGTCAAGATCGGTTATTATGAGAGGAATTTTCCGTAGTTACTGATGCTTTTCCCTGTTCCCCAAAAATTGTATATAAATAACTAATATTATATCTAAAAATTGGGGCGCAGGGAAAAGCGGAAGTAACCAAATGAAAACCAACGAAAGGAGGTGACAGTATGAATCAAAACACCATTGACGTTATTGTCGAAATACTCACTGAATTTGAGCGCCATGATAATAACTGGTTTAAGACTTCGATTAAACAAAGAATACAGAGGAACTACGATGACCCTAAAGAAAGGGCATTTGCTAACTTTTGGTATTCTCGCGAAGCTGCAATGCGCCCGTATAACCTGAGAAGCTTCTTAGAGGAGCGCAAAGACTTAATTCAAAAGCTTGAGCGCAGCTTTCAGATAGATGAAAAACAGCTCGAAAGCAAAGTAAAAAAGACCCTCGATGAGGAATTGAAACGGTTGGAAAAAAGCATTCCTATCACAATTAAGATTTAAAAAAGCGGGAGCCGTCAAAGCTCCCGTTATTTTATTCTGTCTTGATGTACTCCATGAGATCACCGGGCTGACAGTCCAACACCTCACAAAGACGAGCTATTGTCTTTGCGTCAAGCCCGCCTGTCCCGTTTTTCAGTGCTGTTAATGTACCCTGACCGATCAGCTTTTCTTGCCTGATCCTGTATGTGGTATAGCCCTTTTCTTTCAAAAGATCAAAGAGTTTTGTGTAAACGATAGGCATTGATGACCTCCCCCGGCTCTAAAAAAGAGCCTCTCTTCCATTGTCCTCATTATAGCACGCATTATGCACAAAGTCAAGTGTACAATTTTCACAGCAATATGCACTTAACTTTGTGCACTTTGTCAATTGACTATGCACTTAATTTTGTGTATAATAAAGACAGTTAAGGGGAACACCCCAAATAAAAAACAAAGGAGATCACATCATGAGCAAGAACGAACTGGTAGCAAAGATCGAGGCACTGGCAGAGTGGGAGGCCGTCATGGAAGAGGCTAAGGCCGAGGCCGAGGCGATCCGCGACAGCATCAAGGCGGAAATGCTTGAGCGCGACACGGAAGAGCTCAAGGCCGGAAAGTACATCGTCCGTTGGACTTCCGTTCTCTCCAACCGCTTTGACACGACGGGCTTCAAGAAGGTCTACGGTGAGCTTTACAAGGCATTCACCAAGCAGACCGAGAGCCGCCGCTTCACGATCAGCGCATGAAAAAAGGTCTACACTCACAACCGACCAAAGTTAAACAGTGTAGACCCAACCCAAACCGTCACGGAGAGGGCAAGAACATTATAGCTTGCCTTCTCCGACAAATCAAGAAGGAGAAGAAAAATTATGAAGGAACTCACAAGCTACAACCGCGTTGCCGGATATCTCAACAAGGTCTTCGATCTGCTGAACAGCGAATTCTTTGAAGGTGCACTTTCAAGACCGACGATCACGATTCAGAGCACGCCGAAGGCATACGGACATTTTACCCTGAGCGATGACACATGGGTGTCCAAGCTCGGCGGCACGCATGAGATCAACATCGGAGCCGGGACGCTCTCCCGCCCCATCGAGAACGTGTGTGCAACGCTGCTGCATGAGATGGTGCATTACTGGTGCTATGAAAACGGGATTCAGGACACGAGCCGCGGCGGGACATACCACAACAAGCGCTTCAAGGAAGCAGCCGAGGCGTGCGGCCTGATCGTCGATCACAGCGAAAAATACGGATGGTCACATACCTCTCCCGGGGACAGCTTGCTTGACTTCGTTCTGGAAAACGGATTGAGCGACATTCTGATAAACAGAAACGAATTTACCGGCGTATGCATCACCGGTACCGGGACACACAGCGGCACGGGAATCACCGGAACGGCAAAGCCGTCAAGCACAAGAAAATACATTTGCCCCGGCTGCGGCAATTCGGTCAGGGCGACAAAGAGCGTCAACATTGCCTGTATGGACTGCAACATGCCGATGATCCTTGCAGATTAAAAGCAAAAGGCGGGGAGAGATCCCCGCCGAAGCTCAAAAATTCGTAAAATTGATCTAATACGAACACAAAAATGCAGTAAAATCAACGGTTTTCGGAAAAATCATAAGAAAAACGAACATTTTCGCGTGAAAATACGCACTTTTTGGCAAATTGGAGGCCGAAATGAACAAGAAAACAAAGGCGCTCACGACAGAGCAATACACAGAGATCATACAGACCATGAAGACCGGCTTCACCGGATGCAGACCGAATGACCGGATCGCAACCGCTCTTGTATTGGAAGGCAACCTCGGCTTGCGCATCAGCGACATATTGAAGCTGCGTCCGCGTGATATCGTCCGTGACGGGGATCGGTACCGCTTGGAGATCACCGAACAGAAGACCGGCAAGCGCCGCGTGTTCACCGTCCCGCTTGTCATTCAGCAGTATATTGAGAACTACTGCTTGCGAAACGGTATCAAACCCACTGAAAAGATGTTCCCGATATGTGAAAGAGCTGTTCAAAAGCAGTTAAAACTTGTATGCGATTATTTGGGCTTTGAGGGGATCAGCACGCACAGCTTCCGCAAGTGGTATGCGACGGAGATATACAAAGCAAACGGTTATGATATCGCCCTTGTGCAGCGCCTCTTGCAGCACAGCTCAGCCGCCGTGACACAGCGGTATATCGGTATCGAGCCGGAACGGATCGAGCGGGCTATTGAAGGACATACGAGACTATTATAGGGAGGGATTGCAATGTATATCGTGCGGTTTATCAGGAAGGACAATCGCCCTGTCGAGGAATACTATTACACTACATGCCTTGATGCTCTGTATCACTTCACACTGTTCCTTGATGACGATTCCGGCCTGTATGAAGAAATAGAGCTTGTAAAGACATATGAAGATGTTATATAATCAGAACAGCAACAACGGAGGGAATAACATGAGCATTAGATTTTCACGGATAAGCGCAATGACGGAGGATGCATCGGCACTGTTCCTTGTGGGAGGCCGTCCCACTGTGCAAGCCGATCTTGACGGTTGGACAGCCTTTGACAGCTTCACGGAAGAGCTCCCGGCAAATACCGTCATAACGATCCATATCGAGACCTTCCTTTACGGTGAAGGTGAGGTCTTTGACGCCTCCCCGGAAGAGATCGCATATTTCTACAAACGCCTTGAACTCCGCCCGGACTTCATTGAGAGCAGGACGCAAAAGGTCGAAGAATCCGATCTTGTATTGTGGCTGAATAAATAGAGATCGATCAAAAACGCACTACTGCATTTGAGCGGTAGTGCGTTTTTGCTATACGGTCAGATCTTCTTGCAGAATAGGCAAATGGAATGTAAATACGAAATAAAAAACGTAAAATACGAAAACTCTTGTGGAAATATGACACAAATCGTGTTATGATTGATTTTGCAGTCAACGAACTGCCGTTTGGTAGTGCTAACATTTATTTTATTGACTGTAATACAAGTGTGATGGCATTTGTTTTGATAATGCCAAGGAGGACTTATGGAAAAAACGATATGTGAACTGTTCGCCGGAGTCGGCGGATTCAGGCTTGGATTTGACAGGCTTGGATCAGGATGGGAGACCACATGGTTTTCTCAGTGGGAGCCCGGTGCAAAGACGCAATGGGCGCATGAATGTTACGTGTCTCATTACGGTGATTCTCAGGATATCCGAGGTGAATATCACACCTGTGAGGATATCGCAACAGTGGACAAGGGATCCATTCCTGACCACAATCTGCTCGTTGGCGGATTCCCCTGCCAAGATTACAGCGTTGCTCATACCCTTGCCTCGGCAAAAGGTATCGAGGGAAAAAAGGGCGTCTTGTGGTGGCAGATAAGGGACACTCTCATTGCAAAAAAAGCTCCGTTTTGTCTGCTTGAAAATGTTGACCGACTGCTCAAGTCTCCGGCAAGTCAGCGAGGCCGTGATTTTGGCGTGATACTTGCCTGTCTGAATGAGCTCGGTTACATCGTTGAGTGGAGAGTGATCAATGCAGCCGAATATGGGGCAGCTCAACGCAGACGTAGGACGTTTATTTTTGCCTATCATAACGATACCGAATACGCAAGATCAATGGCAGACAGTACGCCTCTTGACATTGTCAACAAAGACGGCTTTTTCGCCACAGGATTTGCTATTGATCCCGCAGAAAAGTTGGCGGAAACGTCAATGCCTAACGATATCGTAGAGGTCTCCGATACATTCAAGTTTGATTTCTGCAATGCCGGTTTTATGAAAAACGGGACAGTCTATACAGCTAAGGTCGAAGAGCGCACAGAGCAGCCGACGACTTTGGGAAGTATCCTTCAGCGTAATGTTGACGATCAATACTACATCACATCGGATAAGATGTCCAAGTGGACGTACATGAAGGGCGCAAAGAAGATACCCCGTACATCAGCAAACGGTCATGAATATGTCTTCTCCGAAGGCCCCATTGCATTCCCTGACCCTTGGGACAAGCCGGGAAGGACGATGCTCACAAGTGAGGCTACGCTCAATCGAAGCACCCACGTTGTATCTGATCCCGGAACGGGAAGGCTAAGACTCCTGACTCCGATAGAGGCTGAGCGTATGCAGGGCTTTGATGATGACTGGACAAACACCGGTATGCCCCCGAGAATGCGATACTTCTGTATGGGAAATGCACTTGTTGCCCCTATGATAACGAGGATGGCAAGAGTGCTTGATCCTATTTTTGAAAAGGAAGAATGAACTTCTATATTACTGGAGGTGCTTTGATGCCAAACATCAGCTATCCAACCAAAGAATCTGTCATGAGGAAGGCTCAAGAGTTAGTTGAGGCCGGAGTCACGTTTGGTGAATTAGATGTATCCGGTCGCCTTTCTGAGCGAAACAAAGGTGACTTGGGGCAAATCGTAGAGGAAGGATGGTATGGTTATCATCCAAACAACGATGCCGAACCGGATTTTGCAGAAGCAGGCGTAGAACTAAAAGTGTCTCCATACAAAATCACAAATAATGGCGTTAGTGCAAAAGAGCGGTTGGTTTGCGATATAATCAATTATGTTGAAGAAGCTGAAAAGACTTTTGAGACAAGTGCTTTTTGGCATAAGTGTAAATGTATTTGTTTACTTTCATACAGGTGGCGCGAAGGAGTACCAAAGTCGAATCTGTATGTTGATCATGCAACACTACTCAACGAATACCCTGTCGAAGACCTGTTAATCATCAAGCACGATTGGGAAATCATTATACAAAAGATTCGTGCGGGAGAAGCGCATCTTCTTACCGAAGGTGATACCATGTATCTTGCTGCATGTACAAAAGGAGCAAGCGCTGCGACAGTAAGGAGGCAACCGTTCAGCCCAGTACCTGCAAAACAAAGGGCGTATTCGTTAAAAACTACATATATGACTCACATCCTGAGAAAATATATCTTTGGAGCGGAGGAAGATGAGCATATTATCAAAAACTGGAGGCTTCTTGAAACCGCCAGTTTTGATGATATTGTACTAAGAATGTTTACTCCGTATTTAGGACGCTCAACTCAAGATATTGCCATAATGCTTGGAATGCCTTGGGAGGATGAAACTTCAAAAAGCATCAACGCGACTGTAACACGTAGGATTCTCGGAATCATTGGAGACCCCGATAGAGCCGAAGAGTTTAGTAATGCTAATATCACGGTAAAAACAATAGTCGTGAATCACGATAATCTTCCTGAGCAATGTATGTCCTTTCCGAGCTTTTTGTTTATGGATCTGCTCGAACAAGAATGGGAGGACTCCGATGTCTATAACCAAATGGTTGCATCCCGGTTTTTGTTTGTAGTTTTTGAGAGAGAGGATAAAACAGAAATACCAATTCTTAGGAAAGCCTTCTTTTGGAATATGCCGGTTGAAGATATCGAGGAACTCCGTCGAGTTTGGGTCAACACGAGAGTTGCAATAAGACATGGTGCAGGCCTTCATCTTGTCGAAGGAACTGTACGGAATGCCCTTCCGAAAGCCTCTGAAAGCTATCTCGCGCATGTTCGTCCCCATGCCTCACGTGCTGCATATAGATTAGCCGATGGGACAATAATTGGAAATCCTAATAGAGATGCAAATCCCTTGCCAGATGGTCAATGGATGACCACTCAATGCTTTTGGTTTAATAATGGATATATACAAAGCATTATAAACCAAATAGAGGAATTATGAAACACCCTAAATCATACGATTCAACGCCTGAGACCCGGAAAAGAATGTCGAAGGTCAATCTGAAGAACGGCACAGCAGAGACTCGTTTGGCAAAGCAGTTATGGCATTCGGGCTTTAGGTACAGGAAGAACTACAAGAAGCTCCCCGGCTCTCCTGATATAGCTATTCTCAGATATAACATCGCGGTCTTCGTTGACGGTGAATTTTGGCACGGAAAAGATTGGGCTGTTCGCAAAGAGCGCTTGCAGAGAAATCGCGAATACTGGATAGAGAAGATAGAAGAGAATATGGCTCGGGACCGGCGCGTGGATAATGAGTTACAAGCAATGGGATGGACTCCGATACATTTTTGGGCAAAGGATGTTGAAAGAAACGCTGATAAATGTATCGGGGAGATCCTTGAACTAATAGCGGATAACGCTGATCAATAAATGGAAGAAATAAGAACGGTGGAGCTTTTTGCCGGGGTCGGCGGATTCCGATTAGGCTTGGAAAATGCATCCGACAAGTACAGATTCATATGGGCTAACCAGTGGGAGCCGTCCATGCACGAGCAGTATGCCTTCGACTGCTATGAAGCTCACTTCGGGAAAAGCAGCACCCATGTATGCCGGGATATTGCAAAAGCAAAGGACGATGTTCCTGACCATGACCTTCTTGTCGGCGGATTTCCATGTCAGGACTATTCCATCATGAAAAAGAACTCTGCCGGTATAGAGGGCGCAAAGGGCGTACTATGGTGGCAGATAGATGATATCATGAGAGAGAAACGCCCGAAGTATGTTTTGCTGGAGAACGTCGATAGGATCATTCGTTCACCGGCGAAACAGCCCGGGCGAGACTTTTCTATCATATTGAGATGCTTCTATGAGAAAGGTTATGCCGTCGAATGGCGTGTGATCAACGCTGCCGACTACGGATATGCACAGCGCAGACGGCGGACATTCATCGTTGCGTATCATAATCAAACAGACCGATTTAAGGCTCTTGCCGAGTCTGTATGTATCAACGGGCTGAAGGCAATGCACAAGTATGTCATGGGAAAAAGCATACTTGCCGAAGCCTTTCCTGTTATCGGTCATAATCGTACATACACGGACAGTTGGGTGGACGAAATGGTCTACGAAGACATTCCGGCTGTATCAGCAAAGCAAAGGATCTATCTCTACAATGCTGGTGTGATGATGAACGGAAGAATATATTCGGTGGATGTTCAGCCTCAACTGGAGAAAGCAATACCTCTGAGTGATATCTTGGAAACCGGGCTTGTTGATGAACGATACTTCCTCCACGACGAAGATATGCAAAGATGGATATATACCAAGGGCGCAAAGAACGAGCCGCGAAAGCGCAGAGACGGCAGTTCTTACTATTTCACAGAAGGGGCTGTACCATTTCCCGACCCGCTCGATAGACCGTCGCGCACGATGCTGACATCCGAAAGTCAAGTCGGACGAGCATCCCATGTCGTGAAAGACCCGCTCACCGGCAGACTCAGAACGCTCACGCCGGTAGAATGTGAACGGCTCAACGGATTCCCGGACGGTTGGACAGATACCGGTATGCCGGAGAGAATGCGATACTTCTGCATGGGCAACGCACTTGTCATCCCGTTAGTGACAAGGATAGGGATTGTTTTGGCAAAAGAGCTGTTTTGAAAGTGTATATTCAAGAACGATACAAGCGAGAGGCCGAAACCTCTCGCTTAAACATTAGAATTATGTAATACTTTTTCTCGCTATCGTGTATAATATGTTGAGGGAACCTGTTATTAATCAAGTGCTATAGTTTGCTGTAACCTGTAGTACATCAAACAGCAACAGGTTCTCTCTTTATTGCATTTACAAATAATTGAATACTATTATTACGCGTGACCGCAAGATCAATGGAGTAGTTTTCAAGTATTTGCGACATAATATATTTTCTGTCAGAAGCACAATCTAATCTTGATTTAAACATCTCTTTTGTAAAGGAGTCGGTTTCTCGTACATAGTTTTTCATCTTTAGTTTTTTACATGTAGCTTCATTTACTCCTGCATAGTACCAACTTTCAATTTCAAATTGAACGATGTATACTTTGTCAGATTCAAGAGCCTGATACTTTGTTAGGAGGCTTTCTTTCCGGTCGTCAATCGTCTTACCATCTCCATCACCTAGAAAAATATAATCCCATTCATCTACTTGCTTCACAGTATTAATAAAGTCGTTAATTTTTTTATTAGACCATTTTGAGTATTCAATGTATTTACAATCACCATAAACTGAACCAAAGACACTTTTGACAAACGCCGTATCATCTGGACCTTCGACGCAAAAATACATCATTGCAAATGATCCTCCAACAAATCCTGCAAAAACAAATCATCTAATCCTAAATCGTTTTTCATAAAAGCTTGTACGCTTTTGCTGTTTGCTGGAGATGTTACTGCCGTAAAGCCTGAACAGTCCCTTGACACCAAGCGCACACAATCAGTTTTTGCAAATTTAAGGAATTCCGGATTGTGAGTTGTAAGAATAATCTGTTTTTCTTCTGAAACATCCTCTGCTGATGCTAGAATGTTTGACAGTAATCTCGGATGAATATTACGTTCGGGCTCTTCCAGTACAATAACATTCGATTCTTCCTCAAAATAAAGAGCAATAATAATGGCTAAAAGACTCACTGTGCCATCTGACAAAAAATTTGCATAGAAGTATTTGTCGCTATAATGCTCTTTGATTTTGTATGAAAACGATTTGTCGGGATTACTTTCAACATAAAGGGCATCTATTGATGGCAAAAATTCATTAATAAGCTTTGTCAACTTCGTCTTTTTTTCTTTAACCCTCAATATATCTTGAAGCACGGATGCCATATTTGAGCCGTTTTCAGCAAACATTTTGGCAGAGGCAATCGCTGATGATTTTTTCAGTTCTTTAGGATCGAAGTCAAATATCCTTATAAAAGAATCATTCGAAAAGCATGGGGGCAATAGCAGAGAAATTTTATTAAGCATTAGCTCATTTTTATCTTCGTCTACAATATAGGAAAAGAAATCTGCAATAGTTTCATTCTTGATTTGTTTAACAAATTCACTAACATCCTTGGACGCATCACTATCAACGATTTCGTATGATGTTTGAACTTTTGATTTTTGAGATTTGCGTTCGAATATCCTTACATACTTGAAGTTTAGCTCAATAATATCTGAGTTTTTCTTCGATTGATCATGTTTTAAACCTGAATATGTAATCGTAATCAAATCATGGGATATATGATAACCGTGGCCTTTGCGATTTGGTTGAATAGAAAAGCTACATTCTATTTGGTCAACGCCTAATGTGTACTCGCAACCCCGTAGATTCCTTATCCATCCCTCATCTTCCAAATCAATCAGGAATCCAATTTCCATATTTTCTTCTCTTGGTATTGATACATTTACTAGATATGGAATTCCCCCTTGAAGAGCTATCGCGCTATCTACACCGCTTCTAGCAATATCTTGAATAAAGCGAAATACATTTATCAAATTAGATTTTCCGGCTGCATTTGCGCCTACTATCATAGTTAACGGTGAAAAGTCAATATCGGCCAACGCAATGCTTTTGAAGTTTTTAATGTGCAAATGCTTAATAAACATTATCAGTCCTCCCTAATATGTGTCTAATTATACTACGCTTTATCAATATTTGAAAGTGTAAATTTGAAAAATACCGTACACATTTCACCAAAATCCTCAAAATAATCCGTGCCTTTTTCCGTCCTCTATGCTACACTTGAAATATACACTTCAATCTTCAGGGAGGCACCGGGTATGGCATCTCCGATTAAGAACAGCAACCAAGGCGGGAAGAGGCCGGGGCAGAAATACAAGTCCCTGCTCGTGTGGCATTTCCTGCTCCGACGCACGGATGAAGATCATGCGGTCAGCAGCAGCGATATCATTTCTCACCTTGAACAGTATGGCATCAGAGCAGACCGGCATTCGATCTCCCGCGACATCAATGACATGCTCTACCTTTTATCACGTGAGCAGGAGCTTTACAGAGACGACGATATTGACGAAAGTGAAATGCTCGGTTATGCCGTCGAATACGACAGAAAGCTGCACGGCTACAAGGTGACACAGCGCCCGTATGAGTTTGACGATCTGCGTCTGCTTGCCGAATGCGTCCGGGCAACCAAATTCATATCCAAGCCGCAGGAAAAAAATCTGCTCCATGCAATAGATTCCCTGTGCAGCGAGGCACAAGTCAAAGAGCTTGAAAACGAGGTCTACGTTGTAGGACGCACGAAGACATACAATCGTTGGGTCATGGCCTCCATGCTGAAAATAAAGGAAGCCGTCAGAGACGACAAGAAGATCAGCTTCAAATACACGAAATACTCATTCAATAACCGTGAAGAGAGGATCGAAAAGAAAAAGGGCGAAAGATACATCGTCAGTCCCTTCATGCTGCTGATAAACGAAGGCAACTACTATCTGCTTGCCTTTGACGACAAAAGGCAAAGGATGATGACCTACCGCGTTGACCGCATGAAAGAGGTCAAGAAGCTGTCCGATCCCCGCGAGGGCAAGGAAGAGTACGCACAGATCGACATGAGCACCTACACGCAGCGGGTATTCTCCATGTTTGAGGGCAAGACAGAACACGTCAGCATCCGCTTTATCATGTCCATGCTCGACACGGTCATTGAACGATTCGGCACCGAGAACGGAACGAAGTACATATTTGAAGACGCCCATCACTTTATTGTGAAGACGGATGTTGCGATCAGCAGGCAGTTTTATTCGTGGGTATGTGGCTTCCGTGAAAGCGCTGTGATAATTGATCCCCCGGAAGCTGTGGAAGGTATGAAAAAGTTCTTGAAAACTATCCTGAAGAAATACGAAAGTTGATAAAAGATGATAAAACATGGTCGGAAGTTGTTATTTCCGACCATGTTTTCATTAGAAGTTGTTGTTTTAATATCCCATGTGCTCAACAGGACTGAAATTGCGGTACCGTCTGCCGATATCGTCCTCCGTGAGATCAAGGTATGCTTCCTCGGTGACGGTAACGCTTGAATGACCCAATATCTTGCTCAGAGTGTAGATATCCATGCCGCTCATGAGACAGCGTTTTGCAAAGTTATTCCGCAGACAGTGAGGGGATATCTTTTCACTAAGCCCCGCTCTGCGCAGATACTTTTTGAAGTTGGTCTCGAAGGTGGTCACCTGAACGGGAGCGCCGCTGTATTTGACGGGAAACAGATAGCCGCTCTCCACATATCTGTCCTTGAATTGCAGCCAACGGCGGAGAAGACTGCCGGTCTTCGGAGAAAAATACACCGTGCGATCCTTGCGTCCTTTTGTCACGTCCGCACGCAGAAAAATCTTATTGCCGCTGATATCTACATCGTCCACAAGCAGACAGGAGCATTCACCAAGTCTCATGCCGCTGTCGATCATGAGCATGATCATGGTGTGATCGCGGTATTCGGAATAGTACGATCTGTCAAGACCGTTTATCAGCTTGCGAAAATCCTCGTCCGCTATGTATTCCTTTGCGTTTCGGTTGGTCTTGAGTTGTTTGACCTTTTTCATCGGATTCTTTTGCAGCATGTAGTCACGGTCAAGCCAGTTGAAGAACACCCGCAGATCGCGGATGTAGTTGTTGATCGTCGTGACGCTGACCGTTTTGCGATAATCCCGCCGACGTTCGGGACAGTTCGTGCCGCGTTTGGAATCGTCGGCATAAAATGAGTATTTGCCCCGTGTCTGCAAGTCGTTGATGTAGCGCCGAATGACGCTCTCCGTCACCTTATCGACGGATTCGATCCGGAGCTCTTCCCGACACCATCGCTGAAACAGCCGCAGCGCCTGTTCGTAGCTCAGCATGGTTTTCTCTCGCAATTGTTCACTCTGACAGTACACCATGAATTCGTCGATCTGACAGTCAAATGATAAGTCCTGCATAGCAATAAACACCCCTTGTTCATTGGTCTGAATTTTACCCAATGAATAAGAGGTGTTCATAGCTTCCGGCAAAAAAGTTTATAGGCTTAAACGGCAATTATCAATCGAACTTTCACCGTGTTCATAGGTGCGCTGCCGTTTTCTGACAAACCGCAAAGCCTTGAATTTCCTACGTTTTTCCTACCTCACGCCCTGCTTCTGACGGAGGCTCAAACAGTCCGCGATCATCGCGATGAACTCCGAATTCGTGGGCTTGCCCTTGATGTTGCTTACGGTGTAGCCGAAGAACTTTTGCAAAACTTCGATATCGCCGCGATCCCATGCGACCTCGATGGCATGGCGGATTGCACGCTCCACTCGGCTCGGGGTGGTGTTGAACTTCTTCGCCACCGTGGGATACAGCACCTTCGTCACGGCGTTTATGATGTCCATGTCGTTAATGGTCAGAATGATCGCCTCGCGGAGATACTGGTAGCCCTTGATGTGAGCCGGCACGCCGATTTCGTGAATGATTTCCGTAACCATCGCCTCAAGGGAGGCTTCGCCGCGGCTTGTCTGAGGGACGGCGCTCACGGTGAGCGAGGGCTTTTCCGAATAAGCTTGAATCTGGCGGATACGTCCGAGAAGGGTTGCAGCATCGCAGGGCTTGGGAATGAAGTAGCTTGCGCCTGCCGAGGCACAGTCCGAAATCACCTTGTCATTATAAAATCCAGACACCACAAGCGCCTTTGCTTCGGGGCAGGCCTCGGGCAGACGCTTCAGCACCTCAATGCCGTCAAGATTGCGCAGCACGATGTCCATGACAACAACGTCGGGACGGTACTCCGCAGTCAACGCCAGCGCCTCGATTCCGTCGGCGGCGCAGCCCACGGGCTCCATATCCTCCTCGCCGCGCAAAAGCTCGGTCACAAGGTTTCGGAAGTCTTCGTTTGAATCAACTATCAGAACTCTCGTTTTGGTTTCCATAATATATTTCCTCCACAATTTTGCATATAAGGCAACGAGTAGTGTTTTTGAGCAAAAACTACCGCTTTGCGAGATAAATTTACCATATATCAACACAATTTTTTGTGAAATCTTGTCGAGGGACAAGTAATTTTGTTGACATAATTCGACGTTTCCGTGTCTGATTACAAATTAGTTTGCCGTTTTATAATGCCGTTTGTCGAATTTTGTCGAAAACTTATTTTTAATATGTGCCGGACATCTGCGCAGAGAAAAATCCGCGAATATCCGGCATATTGATTTCACCTGAAAACGAAAAACAGCATGGCGGCCCAGCACAGAAAGCCGAACAGCATTGCCGCAGGGGAAAGAGGAGAGTATGCGTCCCGCTCAGAGACTTCACTTTCAGCTGCGTCACGGAACCCGCGAGCATAGGCGCGGAGGAGCGCCGCATCGCGTGGGCCTAACGCCGCCGGTGTGCTGACTGCAGGGGAGGTCAGTTCTTTCATTTGAATCGTCCTTTCATCGTGCCTTACGGCATCATTATAGTTTAACGGAAACGCCTCGGCAATATATAAATTATGCCTTTGGGCAAATTTTTGTCCCTCAAAAGAAAATTTTTATGTAAACTTTACATAAAAATGCCGAAATGTACTTGCAGTTCTTGATTATTTATCTTATTATATATACTTGTATAATTGTCTTTATGCCCATTTTTATAAATATTCAGTCAAGAGGAGCTCAAATGGTAAAGAGAACGCGCAACCTGAAGCGTCTTGCCGCCTTTATTGTCGACAAGCGCGTGATAATAATGATTTTATTTGCAGCGGCACTGGTAGCCTCGGTTTTCACCGCAGGGCTCACCGTTGTTGAAAATGACCTGTACCGTTTCCTGCCGGATTACACAGAAACAAGGCAATCGCTGGACGCAATGGGCAGTGAGTTCTATACCTACGGCACCGCGAAGGTCATGGTTGATGACATTTCCATTGAAGACGCCTTCGATTTGTCATACCGCCTGAAAGAATGTCAGGGTGTAAAGTCTGTCACCTTCGGCTTCGACAGCGAGCATTACAGGGGCTCGTCGGCACTCTTTGACGTAACCTTCAGGGGACAGACCACCGACGACATCAGCGAAATAGGTCTGCGTCATGTCAAGGACGCGATCGAGGACTATCCCTCCACACACGTTTCAACGGAGGTCGGCCTTGATTATACCAAGAACATCATCAAAAACATGCTCAAGGTTGGCGTCATTGTCGTTATTATTGTTATTGCCATGCTGCTGCTTACAAGCCGCAGCTATGCCGAGGTTCCCATTCTGCTTATAGTGTTTGCCACGGCTGCGGTAATCCAGCTCGGCACCAACTTCATCTTCCCGAGCATATCGTACATATCGAACGCCATAACGCTGATATTGCAGCTTGCCCTTGCCATTGACTATGCGGTCATACTCTGCAACCGCTATTCCGAGGAGCACAGAACCAAAGCTCCCCGGGAGGCAGTGATATCCGCGCTCGCAAAGGCAATTCCCGAAATCTTCGCCAGCAGTCTCACCACCATCGGCGGTCTCATCGCCATGAGCTTTATGGAGTTCGGTCTCGGCAAGGATCTGGCAATGGTTCTTATCAAGTCCATCGTTCTCTCCATGCTGACGGTATTCATGCTCATGCCCGGGCTCGTAATGCTATTTGCCAACGCAATCGACAGAAGCCGACACCGCAATTTTGTTCCCAAAATTTCAAAGGTCGGCCGCTTTGCGTGGAAAACCCGCAAAATCATACCCCCGCTGTTCCTTATAGTGCTTGTGGCAGGCTTCTATTTTGCCACAAACCTTGGCTACACCTACGATTATGAAAGCCAGGTGCCGTACACGATGAACGAGCGCCAGGAGGCAAAGGTTGCCATACGCGACACCTTCGGCAACAGCAACATGATGGCGCTGGTCGTTCCTTCGGGCGATTACGAGATTGAGGCGCAGCTTTTGGCACAGCTTGAGGAGGACCCCCACGTTATTTCCACCTTCGGTCTTGCAACCGTAGAGGTCGCAGGTGATTACCGCCTCGGCGACAAAATTTCCATCGACGAGTTTTCCGAGCTTGCGGGACTTGATGAAATGTCCTCCACGGCGCTGTTTGCCTTGTACGCGGCGCACAATTCGGAATACGAGATGGCGGGGGAGGCTCTGCACACCTACAAAGTGCCCTTGGTCGAGCTGTTCATGTTCCTTTACGAAGAAACGGAAAGCGGCGCCCTCGAGCTCGGCAAAGACCAGGTCGATATGATCGAGGACTACTACGATCAGCTTATTGACGCGAAGCTTCAGCTCAAGGGTTCAACCTACAGCCGCATGCTGATATACTCAGATTACCCCGTACAGTCTGAAGAGTCCTATGCTCTTATAGCCCGCATCCACGAAATTGCGGAAAGCTACTACAACGACAAGGTCTTCGTCGCAGGCAACACCACCAGCTCCCGCGACCTCGAGGATTCCTTCAAGACCGACAGCGTTATTAACACGGTGCTTTCGGCACTCTTCGTTGTTATTGTCATCATCTTCACCTTCCGTTCCGTAGGTCTGGCGGTACTGCTCATCACCGTTATCCAGGGCAGTATCTGGATAAACTTTACCATACCCTATTTCACGGGAAGCGAGGTATTCTTCCTCTCCTATCTGATTGTGGGTGCAATTCAGATGGGCGCAAACATCGACTACGCCATTGTGTTGTCCAACCGGTACACTACGCTCCGCGAAATGAACTACGGCAAGCGTGAGTCCATCACCGCCGCCATCAACGGCGCTCTGCCCACGCTTCTCACTTCGGGCAGCATTCTTGCGCTGGCGGGTCTGCTCATAGGCCTGTTTGTCAGCGAGGCCGCTTCCTCCGGCATCGGCTTTGCTCTGGGACGCGGCACCTTCATTTCTCTGATTCTTGTACTGTTCGTGCTGCCGCAGATCCTGCTTCTCGGCGACAGGTTCATTGCCAAAACAACCTTCAAAAAGCAGCTCAGGCTTTCCGTTCCCTCCCGTTTTGAAAACGACTTTGAGGCTCTCGGGCGCAGCGCCGCGGCTCAGAATGTGAAGAGCACGGCAAAAAGCTCCTCTAAACAATCGGGCGGCAAAGAAGCACTTCAAAACCAGAAGGGTAAGAGCAAGAAGAATAAATAAGCCTCGAAAAAGCCTGCGGGCTTTAACGGCACTGCGAAAAAACAATTAAAAATAAGAGCTTCGGGGGAAAGCTGCTCTTATTTTTCCATAACGGCGAAAGGAAGTAACATTATGAAAAGAACGCTGCTTACGGCAATCAGCGTGATACTCGTTCTTGTCTCCATTTTCGGCATATATGCCTCCTTCACGGGACTTGATGACATTGACGGCATCATGCGGGACAAAAACAAACAGAAGGTCGAAATCATTCATAACATCGATCTCATAGAAGTCAGCGTGGACGAGCTTGACAGGCTTGCGGAAGAACGCGCAGAGGACGAAAAGGCTTTTGCCGAAGGCAAGGCTGCCGAGGAAGTCGGCGGCGATGAGCTTGCCAAAGGCGAAAGCGAGTATTATACGGGCAAGGCTCAGTATGAAAAAGGCAAGGCAGAGTACGATGCAGGCGAAAGGGAATACGCCGCCGCAAAAGCACTCTACGACAGCAAGAAGGCGGAATACGACCACGCCGTAGAAGCCCTTGAGGAAGCCGAGAATCAGCTTGCCTGGGCAAAGGAGCAGCGCGACGAGGGTCAGGCTCAGCTTATTAAGGCAACCCCCGCATATAACGCAATTCTCGCCCTTGACTCAATCTACGGTCCCCTCGCAGATGCCGCCGCCAAGAGAAACGGTTATGCTGATGCCGCCTCTGCAATCGCAGCATATAATGCAGCTCAGGCTCAGCTTGCCGAGGCAAATGTCCAGATAGCCGATGCCGAACAGCAGATTGCCGACGGAAAGCTTCAGCTGCAGAAAGCGGAAAAAGAGCTTGCAGAAGGCAAGGCGCAGCTTGACGCGGCACGCGCAAAGCTTGACGCAGGCAAGAAGGAGCTTGCCGAAGGCAAAGCAAAGCTTGACGCAGGCAAAAGCAAACTCAACGACGGCAAGAAGCAGCTTGAGGAAAAGAGCGACGCCATGGAAGGCGCTCTCGAAAATCTGAAGAACTATGACAGCGCACAGGACATTGTCAACGTGGGCATCGCCGCGCTTCTCGCCAATGATGAGATTGCCGGAAGGGTCACCGACAAGACCGACTATCACGAGGTCCTGGACGTTTCCCGCACATACATGGAGGAGGATTCGGAAAACGTTTCCGCAGAGCTTGAGGTGCGCCAGCATCTTTACTCTCTGCTGCGTATAATCAGCTTCTTCGGTGTTATCGCCGGCATTATCTGCTTCTTTGCCGCCTTTGATCCCACGCTTAACAAGCTCAGAACCGCACTGATCGCCGCCGCGGTATCCGCCGCAATTTCAATCGCGCTCAACGTTTACGGCGCCATGCAGGGCTACACGGGCTTTGCCTACAGCCTTGCCGACGGTTCGGGCAGCGGAGACATACAGCTTGCCGCCATAATCGGCATTGCCGCCGTTTCGGTCATTACGGCAATTCTTGCCCTTGTCTGCCTCCGTGCATATAAAATCGGCCTCGGAATGATTGCTCCCAGGACGGAAGGCTACGAGGACGAAAGCCTTGAGCTTTTTGACGACGTGGACGAGGAGCACGAGATTACCGTCACTCCCGAAGACCTCGGCATAGTCCCCGAGGAGCCCAAGCCCGAAAAGAAAGAAAAGAAGAAAAAGGACAGTCCCGCAGCCGAAGAGCCTCCCGTTGATGAGGAAAAGCCGGTCGCCGTTCCCGAAGCAACTCAGGAAAGTGCGCTTGAAAAGGAACGCCGCCTGAAAGCCGAAAACAACGAGCTCCGCGCCAACCTTGAATCCATGGAATACGAAAAGGCGCGCAGGGAATACGAGGCCGCCCTCAAGAAGTTTGAGGAGGCCCGCAGCAAAGCCCGACAGGGTAAATAAGAACACAAAAAATTCCCGACTTCATTTTGATTGAAGTCGGGAATTTTTTAACAGTATATCAGATTTATCAGCGCCAAAGTATTGTCTATTAGCTCCTGGGAAACGTAAACGCCGTTGACCTTATACAGCCATGTGCCGTAAACGGTTTCGCTGTCGCTGTATTTAAGCGTCACCTTGATCGCGCAGGCTTCCTCAACGCTTGCTTCGTGGCATTTTTCGCCCATTGCCGCATACAGCTCCACGATCTTCCTTGCGGTTTCCGTATCACATCCGAGGCCGTCGGCGAAATTGTTCCACGCGCTGTCGTTCCACCGGGCCGCTTCGTTTGTCAGAACGAAAATGCGGGCATACAGATTTTCAAGCTCCGTGGCAAAATCCTCATTTGCCCGCGCCTCAAGAGGCTCCGTTTCGCAGCCCACATACTCAAAATGCCAGTCGCTGCCGTACTTTTCCGCATATTCGCTGCGCCTTTTTTCAATCTCCGCGTTCTTCTCTGTCAGAGAAAATCCCAGGTTTTCGCAACCGGAAAGGATATTCACAAGGCTGACGAAATCCTCGCCGAAATAGCAGTCACAAATCATGCTCCAGTATTCTGCGTAATCCGCATAATTCATATTATAGCGGTCCAAAACCGTCTGCGCCCATATATCCTTATCGGTGAGCGGGACCCCGGAGGCTTTCGGCTCCGCCGTTTCTTTTTCCTTGCCGTCGCCCGTGCCGCAGGAGCAGAGCGCAAGCAGCATCGCCAGCAGGAGCAGCGCACCCACAGTTCTTTTCATTTCTTCACCTTTTTCTTCGATGCTTCAGCTTCGGTTTTTCTTTGAGCGGGCTTATTTGCGCAGCTCTTTTTTTCCGCTGCTTTTTTGCGGCGGGACTTGTTTCTCAGAACAACAACCGCAAACACAAGGACCACAAGCGCCGCAAGCACGCAGGCTATTATCCTCCAGTTCTGCTCAAGAAAGCTTTTCGCGTAGTCCTTTAGATATTCGCCGACCGCAAGGCTGACATCATCCTTTGTTTTTACATCGACCTCACCGTAGAAGTCGCCGTTTTTGTCATAGACCTTTACCTTGCCCACAATGGTATCCGCCTTGACGGGAGCCTCAAGGCTTTCGCATTTAAGCTCAAGTCTGAGGTCAAGATACTCGGAGGTGAGTCCCATGGGAGCAAAGGCAATCACATCGTCGGCAGCCACAAGCTCAACGGATTTCGCGCCGTCACCGAGGCTTACGGGGATTTTACCCACAACGGTGTCTTTCCCCAGCAGGCAGCGGTTGCTGAAGTTGCCGAAGGCCCAGTCAAAAAGCCTGACCGCGTCCTCGAAGCTTTTGAAATCCTTGCTTTCAAAGTCGCCCTCTGCACCGAGAACAACGCACATCACGTCGAGCTCACCGCGCTTTGCTGCGGCAACAAGGCAGTTGCCCGCGGCATCGGTACGTCCCGTTTTCACGCCGTAGGCACCCTCGTAGTAATAGGATTTTCCGTAGACGGACTCCTCATTGATAAGGGCGTTTGAGTTGTGAAGCTCCCGCTCATCGCTCATGCTTGTGGCGGAGGTAATGTAGCTCGCGGTATCGCAGATTTCCGCAAACCTTTCATGCTTTACCGCTTCTGAGGCGATGCGGTAAAGGTCGCGTGCCGTGGTGTAGTGGTTTTCATCGGGCATACCGTTTGTGTTTACAAAATTGGTGCCCGTACAGCCCAGCTCTGCGGCACGGCTGTTCATAAGCTTTACAAAATCGGAAATGCTCCCCGAAACATACATGGCAATGACATTGCAGGCCTCGTTCGCCGAGGGCAGCATTGCGCAGTACAGCAGGTCGCGGAGGCTCATTATCTCGCCTTCCTTGATGCCCACATTGCTGGCATCATCGGTGATGCCCGTCATAAATCCGGGCTTCGCCGTCACCATGTCCTCAAGGCTTATTTCGCCGCGCTCAACCGCTTCAACAGCAAGCAGCACGGTCATTATTTTTGTTGTGCTTGCGGGAAATGCCCGCTCGTCCGCATTGACGGAATACAGCTCCGTGCCGGTGCCCAGCTCCACAAGCAGAACGCACTGTGAGGAGGCTTCGGGGGTTGTGGTGTAATCCAGAATATCTGCCGAAGCAAAGGGCATAAGCACCGCTGTGAGAAGGCACAGCACCAGCAGAACAGGAAGTATTTTCAGCTTTCTCATTATTTTTTCACCTCATGCGCACCCTGACGGCGTTTGGCAAGCTTCGCCTTGTGGCGCTTGTAGCTTATATACATATATCCGAAAAATCCGCCCGCAAGCAGCAGAAGGACAAGAACGATCCATACCCAGACATGACTGAAAAATCCGCCGCCTTCTTCGGAGCCGTCGGATTCAACGCCGTCGGCGGCAACAAGCTGCATGGTAGCGTAAACCTTGCCCGAGGCATCGGTATAGCAGACCTCGCCGAGCACGGCGCCCTTTTCAACGGGTGCGCTTACGGTGTCCTTGAAAATTCTCACCGTCTGCTGAAGCTCGGCGGGATTCATAAGGCTTCCGCAGACAACGTCGGTTTCGTCCATGGTCACAAGGTCAACCGAGCTTGCGCCCACGCCGCCTTCAACGGCAACGGTACCCATCTTTACGCCCTTGTCGAGAAGCTTTTCACTGCGAAATTCTCTGAAGGCCCAGTCATAGAGATTAACGGAGTCGGTGAAATTGCTGAAGCCCGTTCCGTAGGCATAGCCGCCGAAGACAACAACCATGAGATTCATTCCGTTGCGCTCAACGCAGGTTACAAGATTGTAGCCCGCAAGCTCCGTATGTCCCGTCTTTACGCCGTAGCAGCCGGGATACACATAGTGGTCGCCGTAGAAGGATTCCACGTTGATCAGCGCATTTGAGTTTGTGAGATGGCGCGCCTCGCTTTTGTTTGTTGCGGGTATATCATGCTTTACGGTGCCGACGATAGTCGCGAAAAGCTCATGCCGCATACACTCGCGGGCAATGAGGAAAAGGTCATAGGCGGTGGTGTAGTGATTATCGTTGCTGATGCCGTTGGGGTTGGAAAAATGAGTGTTGGTGCAGCCAATCTGCTTTGCGCGCTCATTCATCATGTCCACAAAGGCCTCTCTTGAGTCGGCAAGCAGAACGGCAATGATATTGCAGGCCTCGTTTGCCGAGGGAAGAAGCGTGCAGTAGAGTATGTCCTCAAGGGTCATGATCTCGCCGCCGACGATGTTGGCGGTGCTGGCTTCGTCGGGGACGCCCACGCGGCAGTCATCGGGGGCGGTGATTACATCGTCAAGCTGAAGCTCGCCGCGTTCTATGGCCTCAATGCACAGCAGAGCGGTCATGATCTTTGTTATGCTTGCAGGGGGATGCTGTTCATAGCCGCCCTGCTCAAAGAGAACCCTTCCCGTGTCCATGTCCGCAACCAGCGCATATTTTGAGCTGACATAGGGTACAGTGTCGGCATAGGGGTCCTTTTCCGCCACGGCTGCGGGGCAAAGCACCGTCAGCGCAAGGCAGAAAATCAGCACAAGGGGAATTAATCGTGATTTTTTCATGTTTTTCTCCCGTTTTGACTTCTTTTATGTTATAATGCCATTAACAGATAAATTAATGCTTTATTATATAATATTTTTACACCTAAAATCAACTGCCGCAGAGGATTTTTGCCCATGAACAACGTTTATACCATTCAAAAAAAGCTCGCTGAGGCAGGGCTTGACGCGGTTTTGATCTTTGACGAGAAAAATCAGCGCTACGCCTGCGGCTTTCCCTTTACCGACGGTGCCGTGCTTATTACGCGGGAAAAGGCGTTTCTTTTCACCGATTCCCGATATATCGAGGCGGCGGAAAAGACCCTTGACGGCAATGTGACGCCTCGGCTTTTCGGCGCGGGAAAGCCTCTTGCCGACCTTCTGCTTTCGGCGCTGAGAGAATGCGGCGCGGTGAAGGTCGGTGCCGAGGAAGGTACTCTGTCCCACGCCGAATATCTCCGCTGGGAAGCGGTTCTCGGAACGCCGCTCATACCCGCCCAGAAGCTTTTCAGCCAGCTCCGTGCAGCAAAGACCCCGGAGGAGCAGCAGTATATGCGGGAGGCTCAGGCCATTGCCGAAAAAGCCCTCGATGATGTGCTGGGAATAATCCGTCCCGGCATAACGGAGCGGGACATAGCCGCGGAGCTTACCTACCGCCTTCTGAAGCACGGTGCGGAGGGCAACTCCTTTGACCCCATCGCAATTACGGGCGCAAACACAAGCATGCCCCACGGCGTTCCCGGCGACGCGGTGGTGAAGCCCGGCGACTTCGTCACAATGGATTTCGGCTGTCTGCACAGGGGCTACTGCTCCGACATGACGCGCACAGTTGCCGTAGGCTTTGCGACAGACGAAATGAGGCAGGTCTATGACACCGTTCTGAAGGCGCAGCTTGCGGGTATATCCGCCGCAAGAGCGGGCATTCCCGGCTGCCATATCGATGCCGCCGCAAGAAAGGTGATAGACGATGCGGGATACGGGGAATACTTCGGTCATTCCTTCGGTCATTCGCTGGGGCTCTGCGTTCACGAAAGCCCCAATGCGTCGCCTTCCTGCAAAACGCTCATGCCCGTTGGCGCGGTGATTTCCGCCGAGCCCGGCATATATATTCCGGGAAGCTTCGGCGTTCGCATAGAGGACGTTCTCATTCTCGGCGAAAACGGCTGCGAAAACATAACCCACGCTCCGAAAGAGCTCATTATTCTATAAGTGGAGGAACCGAAAATGTCAAAGAAAGTTACCGACAGAAGCCAGCCCCAGAAAAGCAGAAGAAAAAAAGAAGCTAAGGAGCTCACCATGACGCCCCTGCTGACCATGGGCATAATCTTCATTCTCGCAACCCTTGTCCTCGGCGCCATATTCCCCAACATACCCAAGATCGTTACCAACCTCATGTACATCGTTGGCATTCTGTCGCTTGTGGTTTATATGCTTCAGGTTGCCTTTGAAAAGCGCACGGGCAAGGCAGAGCTCTCCGAAGATGAAATAAAAGATCTGAAAAAGACACAAAAAAAGAAATCAAAGGGAAAATAATCTTGCATTATGCGCTTATATAATGTAAAATATTAAAGCTGAAAAATTAATTTGTAATATTAACATAGGAGGACACCTATTATGCCTATTACTGCAGGCGATTTCAGAAACGGCGTTACTTTCGAAATGGACGGCCAGGTAATGCAGGTCGTTGAATTCCAGCACGTCAAGCCCGGCAAGGGCGCTGCTTTCGTGCGCACCAAGATGAAGAACGTCATCACCGGTGCCGTTACCGAAACTTCCTTCAACCCTTCCGCAAAGTTTGAGAGCGCAACCGTTGACCGTATGACCATGTCCTACAGCTACAACGACGGCACCCTCTACTATTTCATGAATCCCGAAACCTACGACCTCGAGCCCGTTGATGAGTCCGTTCTGGGCGACAACTTCAAGTTCGTCAAGGAAGAAATGGAATGCACCATTTATTCCTACAAGGGCAAGGTCTTCAACGTTGAGCCTCCCTTCTTTGTGGAGCTGGAGGTAACCGAAACCGATCCCGGCTTTGCAGGCAACACCGCAACCAATGCAACCAAGCCCGCAACCCTTGAAACCGGCGCAGAGATCAAGGTTCCTCTGTTCATCGAGCCCGGCGAAAAGGTCAAGATCGACACCCGCACCGGCGAGTATCTTTCCAGAGCATAATTTTTTCAAAATTATGCTGCACACATTAAACAAAGTTTGCTGTGCAGCTTAAAATTCCTATTGTTCGGAAATAATAAAAAGAGGAGAATTAAGTTCTCCTCTTTTTTAACAACGCATCTCACAAGGAGGTAGACTGTGATGACCGCATCAGAGAAAGTCGCATATCTTAAGGGTCTTGCCGAAGGTCTCGGCATCAGCGAAAACAGCAGCGAGGGCAAGCTCATGCTGGCCATGATTGAAATCATGGACTCACTTGCCGCGGACATAGAGGACCTTGAGGCAAATCTTGCCGACATGGCCGAGACCATGGACAGCTTCAGCGAAGACATCGCCTATGTTGAGGACCTTGCCCTCGGCGAAGACGAAGGCCTGGATCTTGACGAAGAAAACGAAGGCTGCGACGGAAACTGCAGTGCCTGCGGCGGCTGCAGCGACGCAGACTATGAGGTCACCTGTCCCTCCTGCAGCACCGTAATTCCCGTTTATCAGGAGGACATTGATTTCGGCAGCATCATCTGCCCCTCCTGCAGCGAAGAGCTTGAATTTGACAACGAGGAAGACGAATAATACAAAAACCCGCCCCGACGGATGTCGGGGCGGGTTTAGCGTAGGGAACGGTCTTGACCGTCCGAACGCACAGCATCCTCATAGCTGTCATTCTGAGCGAAGCGAAGAATCTCCCTGTTCGTTGGGGATTCTTCGTCGCAGGCTCCTCAGAATGACAGTTCTTTTGCTGCGGAGTACATCCAATCCTGTCATTCTGAGCGAAGCGAAGAATCCCCTGAATGACAGGCGGGGCTTAGCTTTCATGGGGCGGAACAGGCGAGCCTGTTCCCTACAGTAGTACGGATGGCAGTTTTGGCGTAGGGAACGGTCTTGACCGTTCCGCATTATCATGCAAAAAGCTCCGACTTTGCGTCGGAGCTTTTGATGTTTTTCTTTTACTTTGCCGCCTTCATTGCAAGGAAGGAGTTGATGAATCCGTCAATGTCTCCGTCCATGACGTTAGTAATATTTCCATTTTCAAAACCCGTTCTCTGATCCTTGACAAGCTGATAGGGCATGAAGACGTAGGAGCGGATCGCGCTGCCGAAGTCAATCTTCATCTGAACGCCCTTGATGTCGGAAATCTTCTCAAGATGCTCTCTCTCCTTGATTTCCGCAAGCTTTGCGCGGAGCATCTGGCGGCAGTTTTCGAGGTTCTGGAAGTGGCTTCGCTCAACCTGTGATGCAACGACGATGCCCGTGGGGATATGGGTAAGGCGGACTGCGGAGGAGGTCTTGTTGACCTTCTGACCGCCTGCGCCGCTGGAACGGTAAACGTCCATCTTTATATCCTCATCGCGAAGCTCAATCTCATTATCATCAGAGATTTCGGGCATTACCTCAACGGCGGAAAAGCTGGTCTGACGTCTTGCGTTTGCGTCAAAGGGGGAGATGCGCACAAGGCGGTGAACACCGTTTTCGCTCTTGAGGAAGCCGTAGGCGTTTTCGCCCTCAATCTTTATGGTTGCGGACTTGATGCCCGCTTCGTCGCCGTCCTGCCAGTCCATGAGGGTGTACTTGTAGCCGTGGCGCTCAGTCCAGCGGGTGTACATACGGTAGAGCATCGACGCCCAGTCCTGAGCCTCGGTGCCGCCTGCGCCGGGGTGGATCGTGAGAATGGCGTTGTTTGCATCGTATTCGCCCGTGAGCAGAGTGCCCAGGCGCATGGCCTCAAGCGCCTCCTCAAAGGCGGCATAGTCTGCCTGAAGCTCACCCAGCATACTGTCGTCGCCCTCTTCAAGCGCCATTTCGCAGAGGGTGAAAAGGTCGTCCCAGGTGTTGCAGAGCTTCGCGTACTTTTCAACCTTATTTTTCAGGGTCGCAATGCGCTTCTGCACCTTCTGGGAGTTCTCAACATCGTTCCAGAAGCCGTCCCGGGCAGACTGTCCCTCAAGCTCCTCGATCTCCTTGTTTGCGGCGTCCAGATGCAGCGCCTCCGCAAGCCCGTCGAGAGTGGGCCTCAGACCGTTGAGCTTTACTTTATATTCTTCAAATTCAAGCATTTCAAATCATTCCTTATTATTTTTAGCTAAAACATTATACACGAGAATTTTCCGCTTGTAAACAGTCATATTCAACATTCGGCGCTCCCGCCGCCGGTACAGCCCCGCCGGTGTTTCCTGCGGCAAGCAGCACAATCGACATAAACTTAACATTTGTTTGGCTAAAATTCTCACTCTATGCCCTTTATTTTTCCTTTTTGATTTGTTATACTTCTATTGCTGAATATTTTTACCGCGAAAAGCGAGAATTACAAAAAGAGAGGATATTCAAAATGATTTCTCACGGCAAAGAAATTAAGGTTTTCTCCGGCAATTCCAACCCCGAGCTTGCTGAAAGAATTACCAGACTTCTGGCAAAGGACATGGGCGACTGCACCTGCACCCATTTTGCAGACGGCGAGTGCTCCATCTCTGTCCATGAGCCCGTACGCGGCACCGACGTTTTCATCGTTCAGTCCACCTGCAAGCCCGTAAACGACAACCTCATGGAGCTGCTGGTTATGATCGACGCAATGCGCAGAGCCTCCGCCGGACGCATCACCGCAGTTGTTCCTTATTCCGGCTATGCCCGTCAGGACCGCAAAGCAAAGAGCCGTGACCCCATTTCCGCAAAGCTCGTTGCAAACCTCATCACTGCCGCAGGCGCTGACCGCGTTCTCACCATGGACCTCCACGCAGCGCAGATCCAGGGCTTCTTCGATATCCCCGTTGACAATCTCTTCGGCGCTCCTCTCTTTGCTAACCATTATCTCGAGGTCTTCGGCAAGAACAATGAGAACATCATGGTCGTTTCCCCCGACGTAGGCTCCACCGCACGCGCACGCAACTTCTCCATGAAGCTGGGATGCAACATGGCAATCGTCGACAAGCGCCGCGAAAAAGCAAACCAGTCCGAGGTTATGAACATCATCGGCAATGTGGAAGGCAAAACCTGCATTCTTCTGGACGACATGGTTGACACCGCGGGCTCTCTCTGCGGCGCGGCAAAGGCCATCAAGGAAATCGGCGGCGCAAAGGAGGTTTTCGCCTGCGCAAGCCACGGCGTTCTCTCCGGTCCCGCAATCGAGCGCATTGAAAACAGCTGCATCAAGGAGCTGCTCCTTCTCGACACCATTCCTTACCCCTCCGATAAGCCCGTATGCGACAAGGTTTGCTATATGTCCGTTGACAAGGTCTTCTCCGAAGCAATCCGCCGCATCTATGAGGAAGAATCCATCTCCAATCTTTTTGAGTAATACATAACCGTTTGTCATTGCGAGGCGCTAAGCGGCAAAGAATCTCCTCGTTCAATGAGGGGATTCTTCACTTCGTTCAGAATGACAGGATGTTTTTTGAGAGGATTCCCTGCTTCGCTCGGAATGACAATTCTATTAATTGGTTTCAGAGGTCTTACCATGTTTGACAAGCTTCGTGCCGGCTCCGGCGTATCATGGATAGTCGTGTTCCTGGGCAACCCCGGAACCAAATATAACGGCACCCGCCACAACGCAGGCTTCATGGCCTGCGATGCCGTGGAGCGCGATCTCGGCGTTTCTGTCAACAAAATGCGCTTCAAGGCGCTCACCGCAACTGTAAGCATCGGCGGCGAAAAGGTGCTTCTTATGAAGCCCCAGACCTACATGAATCTGTCGGGCGAGGCGGTGATTCAGGCCGTTAAGTTCTACAAGGTCCCCGCAGACCGTGTCATTGTCATTTCCGACGAGACGGCGCTTCCCATCGGCAAAATGCGAATCCGCAAGTCAGGCTCCGCAGGCGGTCACAACGGCCTCAAAAACATCATTCTCCACCTGGGCACCGATGCCTTTCCCCGTATCCGCATGGGCGTGGGCAGCGCACCGCACCCCGATTACGACATGGCGGACTGGGTGCTCAGCGTTTTCAGAAATCAGGACGCAGCCGACATGGCAGAGCTGGCGAAGCGCGTTTCCGAGGCCATTCGGTGCTACATCACCGACGGCGCGGACAAGGCAATGAATATATACAACAGAAATTGAAATTTACGGCGGCGGGAACATTTTTAAGCTCCCGCCGCTCTTGTTTTTAACCGCAATGTATAATATAATTAAGTGTTAATAAAATGCCTTTACGAAAGGATGTTATAACATGAAGAAAAGCTGTATAGCAATGCTTCTTGCAGGCGGCCAGGGCTCACGCCTTTACGCTCTTACGCAGAACGTGGCAAAGCCCAATATGCCCTTCGGAGGAAAATACCGCATAATAGATTTTCCTCTGTCCAACTGCGCAAACTCCGGCATTGACACCGTGGGCGTGCTGACCCAGTACCGCCCTCTTCAGCTCAACAGCTATATAGCAGGCGGTCAGCCCTGGGACCTTGACAGCGCCGACGGCGGCGTGTTCATTCTTCCTCCCTATCAGACGGCGGGCGAGCAGGGCGAATGGTTCTCCGGCACCGCCAACGCCATATATCAGAACATGGGATTCATCGAGATGTACGACCCCGACAACGTGCTCATTCTTTCCGGCGACCACATCTACAAGATGGACTACGCAAAGATGCTCCGTGAGCATATTGAAAAGGACGCCGCCTGCACCATCGCCGTGCTGCAGGTTTCCATGGAGGACGCAACCCGCTTCGGCATCATGAATCTGGGGGAGGACGGCTACGTTTCCGAGTTTGAGGAAAAGCCCAAGCAGCCCAAGTCCGACCTTGCCTCCATGGGCATCTATATCTTCAACTGGAAAAAGCTCCGCAAGTATCTCATTCAGGACGAGGCAGACCCCAAGTCCAGCAAGGACTTCGGCAAGAACATTATCCCCAATATGCTTGCCGCGGGCGAAAGGCTCTGGCCCTACCGCTTTGACGGCTACTGGCGCGATGTCGGCACCATCACAAGTCTGTGGGACGCCAACATGGATATGCTCTCCACCACTCTGATTAACCTCTATGACCCCAAGTGGCCCATACGCTCACGCGGCACCGCACGTCCCCCGCATTTTGCAGGCGAGGAGGCGGAGATCGTCCACTCCATCGTCACCGAGGGCTGCGTAATCGAGGGTCATGTGGAAAACTCCGTGCTTTCCAATTCCGCCCTTGTGGGCAAAGGCGCGCAGGTGCTTTACAGCGTGCTTATGCCCGGTGCCGCCGTTGAGGAGGGCGCAGTTGTGGAATACGCAATCATCGGTGAAAACACCGTCATCAAAAAGGGCGCTCATGTGGGCGCGGCTCCCGACGGAACGGAGGAGTGGGGCGTTGCCACCTGCGGCCCCGATATAGAGATACGCGAGGGCGCTCAGGTTCCTGCGGGCGCCATGATTTACAGGTCAGAGGAGGTTTGAGAAATGGTTGATTTTCACGGAATAATCTACGCCTACGGCGCAACCCCCAAGCTCGACCAGCTTGTGCGCAATCGCACAGCCTCGTCCATGCCCTTCTGCGGCAGATACAGACTCATCGACTTTGCTCTGTCCTCCATGATGAATGCAGGCATTCACAATGTGGGCGTTATCATGCAGCGCGATTATCAGTCCCTGCTTGACCATCTCGGCAGCGGCAAGGACTGGGATATGGGCAGAAAAATAGGCGGTCTCAAGATGCTTCCGCCCTTCGGTCTCCCCGAATATCACAAGGGCGACTACACGGGTACCGTTGAGGCGTTAAACGCCGTCAGAACCTATGTTGAAAGCATAAAGGAGGATAACATCGTCATGATGCACGGCAACCTTGCCGCAAATCTTGACCTTGAGGAGATCCTCCGCCGGCACATAAAAAGCGGTGCGGAGATTACCGCGATCTGCACGGAAAACACCCCCGATTACAAGCACCACCGCTATGTCGCCGATGCCGACGGCCTTGCTCGCAGAATGGCCTTCAATCAGACCTGCGCAGGCGAAGGTCTTGCCTCTCTCGAGGCCTATGTGATCTCAAAGGCGCTTCTCATGAAGCTTATGGATTACTGCTTCACCGAAAACAAATATCACTTCCACCGCGACGCCATTGCAAACTATCTCGAAAACGGCGGCTTTGTGAATGTTTACGTTCATCGGGGCTACGCAAAGCGTATCATGAGCACCGAAAGCTATTTCAAAAGCAGCATGGAGGTTCTCCGTCCCGATGTGCGCGGCGAGCTTTTCCCCGTTGACCGTCCCGTCCGCACCAAGAGTGAAGAGGACGTCAGCACCTATTACGGCGAGGGCGCGGTTTCAAAGTGCAGTCTCGTTGCCGACGGCTGTATCGTCGAGGGTGAGGTTAAAAATTCCGTCATCTTCTCCGATGTGCGCATAGGAAAGGGCGCGAAGCTCAATAATTGCATCGTCATGCACGGCAGCAAAATCGGCGAGGGAGTTGAGCTTACCAACTGCATTGTCGACAAGGACTGCGACATCGGCACATATCAGACGCTGGTGGGCTCTCCCTCCCTGCCCATCGTTGTTCCCAAGTTCAGCAAAATCAGCTGATTTAACGTGAAAGACACCCTTCCGGGTTTCTTTCACACTATCTTCCTTTCCGTCATCTGACACCGACTGTGTTTTTTAACAGTCCATCTAATTTCCCTGAAAGGTATCTCATATATGAAAAGCGAAATTTCCCGCGACGAAATGCGCAGCGCCATTGAAGATAAGCTCTGCGCCTACTTCGGAGTGACAATCGAAAAGGCCACCGACGACCAGGTGTTTCAGGCCTCCGCCATGGTTATCCGCGAGATCATGAGTCGTCTTATGGCGGTCAGCGAGGAGCGCCGCGGCGACCGCCAGGTGCACTATATGTCCATGGAATTTCTCATGGGCAGAAGTCTCATGAAAAACGCCTTCAATCTCGGCATTTCCGAGGCGCTGACGGGCGCACTTGAGGACATGGGCAGGTCTGCAGCCGACATCTTTGAGGAAGAAAATGACGCGGGCCTCGGCAACGGCGGTCTGGGCCGTCTTGCCGCCTGCTACATGGACAGCATGGCATCTCTCGGCATTCCCGCAACGGGCTATTCCATCTGCTACGAGCTGGGCATTTTCCGTCAGAAAATCGTGAACGGTAAGCAGACCGAGGTGGCTGACGACTGGCGCAGGAGCGCTGACAGCTGGCTCATTCCCCGCAGCGAAGACGCGGTTGAAATCCGCTTCGGCGGTCAGATTACTCCCCACTGGGATTACTTCGGTCAGTATCACGCGGAGCACACGGGCTACACCACCGTAACCGCCGTTCCGAGAGATATGCTCATTGCGGGCTACGGCGGCAAAACCGTCAACACCCTGCGGCTCTGGGACGCCAGAAGCACCTCCGCGCTGGATATGTACCTCTTTTCCGAGGGCGAGTATGTAAAGAGCATGGAGCAGCGCACCATGAGCGAGGTCATCACCAAGGTGCTGTATCCCGCCGACGACCACATTGAAGGCAAAACCCTGCGCCTCAAGCAACAGTATTTCTTCGTTTCCGCAACGGTGCAGACCATCGTAAGAAAGCACCTTGAAAAATACGGCGATGTTCTCAGCTTTGCAGAGCACCACGTCATTCAGATAAACGACACCCACCCCACCCTTGTCATTCCCGAGCTAATGCGCATTCTCATGGACGAACACGGTCTCGGCTGGGACGAGGCATGGAAAATCGTCACGGGAGCCGTCGCCTACACAAACCACACCGTCATGAGCGAGGCTCTTGAAAAGTGGCCCCAGGAGCTTATTCAGAAGCTCCTGCCGAGAGTGTGGGAAATCCTCTGCGAGATTAACCGCCGCTGGTGCGACTGGCTTGTTTCAAAGTTCGGCAGCAGCGAAAAGGTGGGCAGAAACCTCATTATACGCGACGGTCAGGTACACATGGCAAACCTCTGCCTTGCCGCCTGCTATAAGGTCAACGGCGTTTCGGGACTTCACGGCGAAATCCTCAAAAACGACCTTTTCAAAGACATAAACGAGCTTCGCCCCGAGCGCTTCACCTATGTCACAAACGGCATCGACCACCGAAGATGGCTTGCCCAGATCAACCCCCGCCTCCACGGTCTTGTCGCCGAGCTTCTGGGCAGCGAAAACTACCTCTCTCACCCCGAGGATCTGATACGCCTTGCGGACTTTGCGGAGGAGACCGACGTGCAGAAGCGCGTCCTTGAGATAAAATCTCTCAACAAGGCGGATTTTGCCGCCTTTGCCCTGCGCAACGACGGCTTCGTGCTCAACACCGACGCAATCGTTGACGTTCAGGTCAAGCGACTGCACGAGTATAAGCGCCAGCTTCTGTGCGCCATGCTCATTACCCGTCTGCAAATGAAGATCCACGCAGATCCCAACGCGGAATTTGAGCCGAGGACCTTCGTTTTCGGTGCAAAGGCCGCCGCAGGCTACCGCACAGCAAAGCGTATAATCGAGCTTATCTGCTCTCTTGCAAAGGACGTGAACAGCGACCCGCTGTGCAGAGGAAGGCTTCAGGTTTACTTCATGGAAAACTACCGCGTTTCCGCCGCCGAAGCACTCATGCCCGCGGCACAGATCTCCGAGCAGATTTCCACCGCAGGCAAGGAGGCCTCGGGTACGGGCAACATGAAGCTCATGCTCAACGGCGCGGTAACAATCGGCACGCTTGACGGTGCAAACGTGGAAATGTTCGAGCGTCTGGGTGAGAGAAATATGTTCCTTTTCGGTCTGCGCACCGAGGAGGTCATCGCCATGAAGGCAGGCGGCTATGACCCCCGGGCAATCGCCGCAAAGGACGCGGAGCTTACGGCGGTTCTTAACCGTTTCTCCGCGGGATTTTCCGACGGCAAGAGCTATTCCGACCTTGTTTCCGACCTTCTCTACAAGGGCGACACCTATATGCTCATTGCAGATTACCGCGACTATGTAAGCACTCACGACAGGCTCTATTCCGCCGTTTCTGACAGAGGAGAGCTTGCCCGCCTTTCACTTATGAACACTGCGGAAAGCGGAATTTTCGCCGCTGACCGCGCCATAAAGGAGTACGCCGAAGGTATATGGAACATAAAACTGTAATCGTAATCGGCGCCGTCAACATGGATATCTGCGGACGCCCCAGCCACGCTCCTAATATGCGCGACTCAAACCCCGGAACCGTGAGTCTCACCCCCGGCGGTGTGGGCAGAAACATTGCCCACAACCTGCGTCTGCTGGGCTTAGACGTTAAGTTTGTCGCCGCCATAGGAAACGATGTTTACGGCGAAAGCATATACAGAAGCTGCACCGAAACGGGCATTGACATGAGCATGTGCCGCCGCATAAAAGGCGCGCGCACCTCCACATATCTCTACGTCACCGACGACAAGGGCGAGATGGTGATTGCGGTCAGCGACATGGATATCGCCGGCAGCATAACGCCCTCCTATCTTGCGCTTCTGACAGAAAAGCTCAACGCCGCCGACGCCGTTGTGATCGACGGAAATCTTTCCGCGGAAACAATCAAGTGGATCGGGGAAAACGTGACCGCGCCGCTGTATGCAGACCCCGTTTCCATCACAAAGGCCGAGCGCATGAAGCCCGTTCTTTCAAAGCTCACCGCATTCAAGCCCAACGATGCTGAGGCCATGAGCATGACTGGCGAAAGCACCTCGCTTTTTGCCGCGGAGGAGCTTTTGAAAAAAGGCGTAAGGCGCGTTTTCGTGAGCCTGGGGCCCGACGGAATCGTGGCAGCCGAGGACGGCGAGGTCGTGAAGCTTCCCTGCTGCAAGGCGGATATAGTGAACACCACGGGCTGCGGCGATGCAGTCACGGCGGCGATCGTCTGGGCGGGCGTGAACGGTCTTGACCTTGCGGAAAGCGCGGACGCGGCAATGAAGGCAGCCGCACTTGCGATGGAGTGCAGTGAAACGGTAAATCCCGACCTCTGTGCCGAGCTGATAATGTAAAACAAAAGCACCGATATTTCCGATATCGGTGCTTTTGACTTTCCGCAGTGGAACGGATTGCCGCGTCGTTCCGCTCCTCGCAATGACAATTTTTCAGATGTGTTGCGACGTATCCGAAAAACCAACACTCAAAAATAATCGAAGCAAAGCCCAGCGCAGCGGGTTTGCTGAGAAGAGGAAGAACAGCGGAGCAGTTGAGCTTTCGTGCAAGCACGGAAGCGAATGCTGCGGAGCTTGTTCTGACGAGGTCGAGCTGACGCAATGGCGATTACCCGAAGCGGTGCAGCGTATCTAAAAGCGCGAGTGCAGTTGACTCACAGAGCTGCCGACGGTCGCGCTGACGCAATAGCGATTATTTTACATGGTGCAACGGAGATAAAAAATGCGCGAAACACCGGGGGAAGATGTTCCGCACACTTTCAAGGGGGGTGGAGAAAGGAGTAATTGCTTCTGAAAAATAAACAAGTTATGGCTTATTGCTTATGGTTTAAAAAGCGCTTTTATGTCAGGTCGCGGTAGAGGAACAGCACAACCTGATAGCGCAGGCACGGCCTGCCGCCGCCGAAATGGGTTTCGTCGATGCCCGTTGTCACGCCCGTTTTGTAGGCCCACAGCACCGCGTCATAGCAATAGCTGCCGCGGGCAAGGTCCGCAAAGGGATTTGCGCAGGAAACCTGCGGACAACCGTGGTATTTCCACAGCAGTGTCACAAACTGGTCGCGGGTGACTGTGCGGTCGGGCTCAAAATGCGTCGCATCAACACCGTCCGTCACTCCGTTTTCGTATGCCCAAAGTACAGCATCATAGCAGAACGAGCCGCTTTTCACATCGGTAAAGGGAGAGCTTTTGCTTTCCGGCTGCGGACAGCCTGCGGCACGCCACAGGAATGTCACAACCTGCCCTCTCGTGCAGGCTTGGTCGGGGCTGAAATGTGTTGCGTCGGTGCCGCCGGTTATTCCGTTTTTGTATGCCCACAGCACAGCCTTGTAATAAACGGCCTCGCTGCTTACATCAACAAAGGGCATTTCGGAATTTATGCCCGTTCCGACCTTTATCGGAACGGTTTTCGTATAGCTTCCGCAGCGCACGGTGAGCTCTGCAGCGCCGTTGCTCACGCCCTTCAGCGTGAACACGTTTACCTCCACGGACTCAACGCGCACAACAGCAGGATTTGAGCTTGTGCAGCTTATTTCCTCCGTGGCATACACAGGGCTCGGGATACCAGAAAGCTGCGCTGTGCCGCCTATAGAGAGGCTTACGGAGCTTTTGTCCGTTGTGACACCCGTGGGAGCGACATAGAAGCATCCTGAGGCGTTGGAATAGCTTTCGCCGCCGGCAAATTCCTGCGTCCAATAATGCGTGTACTGGGAGCCGGAAACGTATCCGTAGCCCGCACCCATATAGTCGTAGCTGCTGTTTAAAATGTTGACGCGGTGGCCGCTGCTGTTCATCCAGCGGTAAACCGTTTCATAGGGTGCTGATGCACCGGCAGAAATATTTTCGGCAGCTCTGCTGTAGCTCACACCCAATGACTTCAGGGCGCTTGACCACTTTGTCCCGTTGGGACGGGTATGGCTGAAGGAGCTTGCGATTTCACCGACTCTGACATCGGCGGCGCTTTGAAGCCCGGGTGTTGTTTTCAATTCTGAAAGTCCGTTTCTGCTTCTTTCCACATTTGTCCAGAACAGAACGGCATTCTCATAATACTCCTCGGTTGATTTTGCGGCTGCATCCGGAGTAATCAGTGCGCAGGCGAGAATTATTGCCGCGAGTACCACGCAGCCGATTCTCATAAGGCACTGCTTCTGAAGGTTAGTCATGCAATCTTCCTTAAAAAGTATTTGGCAATGAGTGCGTCAATCCCCGTTTCCGCTCTCACCTGTAATTGACGTAAGTTTGACGCACATATTTCAGTTTTCGTTAAAATTCTTTGTTTTAGAAGCTTTTTAAAGTAAAAACGGCGCTTTCGGCAAATATTGCCTTCAGGCAGCAAAAAAGACCGTTCCTTTTGGAACGGTCTTTTTCAGCGCGCCAAAAGTCCTTCGGACTTTTTCGCAGCGCTGAAAAGCCGCCAAAACTGCATGAGCAAAGCTCAGCAGTTTATAGAAAAAGCCTTGAAAATCAAGGCTTTTGTGGCGGCGATCCAATAGAGGCGGGCCTTGCCCCCTCGAGCTCCCCCGCTGCTCTATCGTCTTTTATGCCGATGATAGAGTTTTTGACAGTCAAAAAAGACCGTTCCTTTTGGAACGGTCTTTTTGCTATTAAGTAAAAAATTACTTGATTTCGACAGATGCGCCGACAGCCTCGAGCTGTGCCTTGAGTGCTTCTGCGTCTTCCTTGGAAACGCCTTCCTTGATCTTTGCGGGAACGCCTTCTACCATTGCCTTTGCTTCTGCAAGGCCCAGGCCGGTGATGCCGCGGACTTCCTTGATGACCTTGATCTTCTCAGCGCCGAAGCTGGTCATGACAACGTCAAACTCGGTCTTTTCTTCTACTGCTTCTGCTGCTGCTGCGGGAGCTGCTGCTGCTGCGACTGCGGAAACGCCGAAGGTTTCGCAAATGCCGTCTACGAGTTCCTTGAGCTCGAGAACGGAGAGAGCCTTGATCTCTTCGATCATAGCGGTGATTTTTTCACTCATTTTAATTTTCCTCCAAATAATTTACATTAGTGTGCAGAAATTATTCTGCTGCGGGTGCGGGCGCGCCGCCCATTTTTTCTACGACTTCGCCGAGGCATACTGCCAGACCTGCAATGATGGAATTGAGGGTGCCGGCCAGCTGACCGTAAAGGTCGTTCTTGGAAGTCAGGGTGGACAGAGCTGCGATTTCCTGTGCGCTCAGGATCTTGCCCTCCATGAATGCCGCCTTGACATTGAACTTGTCACCGAGCTTCTTGGAGTAATCTGCAACGATACGGAAGGGAGCGATAGGATCTTCGCTGCTGGTTGCCAGAGAAGTGCTGCCGTTGAGGACGGAGTCGAGCTCGCTCATACCGATCTTGTCGATAGCAATTCTGGTAAGGGTGTTCTTGACGACGGTGTAGTCAACATTCTCCTTGCGCATTTCGGTACGAAGTGCGGTGTCCTCTGCAACGGTAATACCCTGATAGTCAACGAGGATACCTGCGCTTGCTCCCTGGATACGCTCGACGAGTGCTTCTACGATCGCCTGCTTTTCGCTGAGAACTTTTGCGTTAGGCATGTGTGTTTTTTCACCTCCACACGATTTATCCGCGCCCGAAGAAAAAGAAAAACCTCCGTGACCGTAAAGACACAGAGGTATTAAGCAATCAAAATTATGATGCCATCCTCGGCAGGATTTACACTTGCGAAACCTGCTGTCTTTGGAGCGCTCGGCTAATATATCAAAAAAGTCCCTGCTTGTCAAGGACTTTTTTAATAAATTCTGAATGATAAATGCAAAATGCTGAATTATTTTTCTTTCTGCAGCTTCGTATGTTTTACTGTGGTGTCAGTCAGCGGCGGGAGCAAGCCCCCGCCCTACAGCAAACTAAAAACTGTCATTCTTTGGAGCATGGCGACGAAGAATCTCCTCGTTCTATGTGGGGATTCTTCGCTTTGCTCAGAATGACAGGCTGGTTTCTTGAAAAGGTGCAATTTACTGCTCATTAAAAAATTCTGTCATTCTGAGGAGCGCCAGCGACGTGGGAATCCGCACTGCTCATGGCCCCCTTGTTAAAGGGGGCTGTCGCCGCAGGCGACTGGGGGATTCTGTTCCCCACATCGCTCCGCATCCCGCCGCGGTGTCAATCTGTGGCGGGAGCAAGCCCCCGTCCTACAGCAAACTTCAAAAAAACTGTCATTCTGAGGAGCATAGCGACGAAGAATCTCCTTGTTCTGTGAGGGGATTCTTCGCTTCGCTCAGAATGACAGGCTGGTTTGCGGGGATTCTTCGCTTCGCTCAGAATGACAGCATATTTTTCCGCCCATTTTATTATTCGTTTCTCAATTCAAGTATCCTGCCGTACAGGGCATTTGAGGAGGAAAGCGCCGTGATAACCGCAGTCTGCAGAACAAGCATGACGCCGAATTCCACAAGGCGCGTCACAAACAGGGGCCAGAATTTCGGTCCGTACACAAAGGAGATCATGGCGGTGTTCGCCAGCAGGGTAATCAGAACACAGCAGCACAGCGCCGCAAGAAAGCCCCGCAGAAAACCCGGGCGTTCCTTATGTAGAAACAGCCCGAAGATGACACCGCCCAGAGCCGCCGTCACCGTGAAGCCGGGAAAGTATGCGCCCGTGGGGAACAGCAGCGAGCCGATGAGGTCAGCCATGGCCGCGGCAGCGCCCGCCCACACAGGACCGTAAAGCATGGCGCACACCACAACTGCGGCAAAGCCGATGCCCAGCTTGAAGGTCAGCACATTAAGGGCAAGCAGGCGGGTAAAGATTACGTCAAAGGCCACCAGCATTGCGATTATTATAAGCTTTTGGGTGTTGATTTTTTTCATCTTTTTACAACCCGAAAATGCCACGGGCATTAATGCTCATGTGGAAGAAAATACTTGTCCAGATCGAGCCGCTTTTTTCATAGCACCAGCAAAGCGCAAAGGACGCGGGGATATACTGCACCGCAAAAAGCAGCAGGGCAGGTCCGCCGAAAAGGGCATACTGCCACACATGGTAAAGGGAAAAGGCCGTAACGGAAATCACATAGGCAAGAGTGCGGCCTCTGTGATAAAGTCCGCAAAAAATTCCGCCTCTGAAAATGACCTCCTCCACAACGGGAGCCATGAAAACCGTCATCGCCACAATCATTCCGCGGTTTTCCGTGGCCATGTCCGTAATTGCGGACTGGTTGGGATTGTTGTTCTCAAAAAAGGGTATCTGCGCGGTAATCAGCGCCAGCGCCATGAGCAGCCCGTAGTAAATAAGCCACGCAAGCAAAAAGCTCTTCAGCGCTTCCGGAGCATTATCCAGAAGGGAATCAAAGCTGCGGCGGAGATATCCTCCCGCAACGGCAAAGGTCAGCAGGATTCCGAAGCCGTAATAGGCAATATTGATCTGTCCTTCACTGAGCCCTCCGAAGTCAAAATGCCAGAAAAGCTGGGCAGCCGTAAGCAGCAGGGGCAGCACGAAAACGTGCAGCGCCAGCAGCAGCATCATTCCCCACTTTTCGCGGGTTTTAAGTCTGTCACGCATGAGTTTTTCAGCCTCTCGCTTTCTTTTGCAGCTCGCTGAGGAGATTCAGCGCCTCAAGGGGTGTAAGTGAATTAACGTCCGTGCCTCTGAGGATTCTCCCCACCTCATCGGTGCCTACGTCCATAAAGCTTATCTGGTCGCTTTCGGTTCTTTCGCCCAGCTTCAGCTCCGCCCTGTCCGCCTCAAGCTCCTTGAGATAGGTCTTCGCCTTGCCGATCACCTGGTCCGGTACGCCCGCAAGCTTCGCAACCTCGATGCCGTAGCTGTCGTCGGCGGCACCGGGCATTATCTTGCGCAGGAACACAAGGGTTCCGCCCTGCTTTCTCGCGCTTATGTTGTAGTTGCGCACACCCTCGATCGCTCCCTCAAGGGCGGAAAGCTCATGGTAATGGGTGGCAAACATAGTCTTTGCGCCCAGCTTCTTTTTATCCGCGCAGTACTCCAGAACAGCCCTCGCAATCGCCATGCCGTCATAGGTGGAGGTACCGCGTCCTATCTCGTCGATAATAAGCAGGGACGCGCCTGTGGCGTGCTTCAGAATGTTCGCCATTTCACTCATTTCAAGCATGAAGGTGGACTGTCCTGCCGCAAGGTCATCGCTTGCTCCGATGCGGGTGAACACTCTGTCAACAACGCCGATGACGGCGCTCTTTGCGGGAACAAAGGAGCCCATCTGCGCCATGAGCGTTATGAGGGCGGTCTGACGCATATAGGTGCTCTTACCCGCCATATTGGGACCCGTTACGATAGCAACTCGGTTGCCCTCGCAGTTGAGGCTTGTGTCATTGGGGACAAACATAATGTCCTTTACCGCCTGCTCAACAACGGGGTGTCGGCCCTCGGTGATGATGATCTCACCCGATGTGTCAACCTCGGGCATACAGTAATTATTGCGCACCGCAGCCTCCGCAAGCGCACACAGCACGTCAAGCTTCGCAACGGCATCGGCAGAGGCCTGCACAGCCGCCGTCTGACCGGCAATTTCGGCGCACAGCTCCATGAAGTATTTGTACTCAAGCTCCTTGATCCTGTCGCCCGCGGTGAGCAGGGTCGTTTCAAGCTCCTTGAGCTCCTGTGTAAAATAGCGCTCGTTGGAAACAAGCGTCTGCTTTCTTATATAGTCCCCGGGAATGTCCACATCGCCCGCTGATTTGGGAACGTCGATGTAATAGCCGAAAACGCGGTTGTAGCCCACCTTCAGCTTCTTTATGCCCGTGCGCTCACGCTCGCGTTTTTCAAGCTCCGCAACGGCCTGAGAGCCGTTGTCCCGAATCCCGCGCAGACGGTCGACCTCCTCGGAATAGCCCCTGCGGAGAATGCCGCCCTCACGCACCGAGAAGGGCGGCTCGTCGCATATTGCACGGTCAATGCTGAAGAGGATTTTTCCCAGCACGTCCATGCCCGCGATTTCCCGCAGAGCCGCGCTTTTGCAGTCCGCAAGAAGCTCTGCAAGCTTCGGAAGCACCCTTGCGCAGTCGGCAAGGGAAGCAAGGTCACGTCCGTTTGCAGTGCCGTACACCACACGTCCGATGAGGCGCTGCATATCGCCTATGCCCCGCAGATTTTCGATTAGTTCGCCGCGCTTTACATTGTCGCGGTAAAGCTCGTCAACGGCGGAAAGGCGGCGCTTGATCGCAACGGGGGAAAGCAGGGGACGCTCCACCCATGCGCGCATGAGTCTGCCGCCCATGGCTGTTTTTGTTTTGTCCAGCACCCACAGCAGCGAGCCCTTTTTCTCTCCCGTGCGCTGTGATTCCGTAAGCTCCAGGGATCTGCGGGTTGCCCAGTCCATTTCCATGTATCTGCCGCCGCAGAAAACGTCCATACCGCGTATGTAGCTCAGATCCATTTTCTGCGTTTCCGCAATGTAGGCAAGCAGAGCGCCCGAGGCGCAGACGGCGGCGGGAATATCCCCGAGACCGCCCTCATCAACGCTGCCGTAGGAAAACTGCCGGCACACTCTTGCGGCGGAGGGCATAAACTCAAAGTCGCTTCCGCCCATTTCAAGCATGCAGCCCAAGCGTTTTGTAAGGAAATCCCTTATCTCCGCTTCCTCGGAGGCGCCTGCGGAAAGCACGGCCTCACGGGGCGCAAAACGTCCCAGCTCGTTGAGAATATGGCTAACGGTGTCCTTCTCAAAGGCGGCGGTGCAGAACTCGCCCGTGGATATATCGCAGAAGGCAACGCCGCCCTTTCCCGCCTCATAGAAAACGGAGCCGAGATAGTTGCTTTTGCCCTCCTCCAGCATGGCGGCATCGGTGATGGTGCCGGGGGTGATGATGCGGATTACATCGCGCTTCACAAGTCCCTTTGCTGTGGCGGGATCCTCCATCTGCTCACAAATGGCAACCTTGTAGCCCTTGGAGATAAGGCGTGCGATATAGGTCTGGGCGCTGTGGTAGGGAACGCCGCACATGGGCGTGCGCTGTTCGGGGTCCTCAACGCTGCGGTCACGGGTCGTGAGGGCAAGGTCAAGCTCCTTCGATGCAAGCTTTGCGTCCTCGTCGAACATTTCGTAAAAATCGCCCAGGCGGAAGAACAGCAGGCAGTCCTGATGCTGCTGTTTTATCTCGTTATACTGTCTTTTCATGGGTGTGAGTTCAGCCATGATAGTACCTCTTTGTTATCTCAATACTGTCATTCAGGGCGAGAAATGCCCACCCTTTTGTCATTCTGAGGAGCAACGCGGCGAAGAATCCCCTGCGTAAATGCGGATGTATGAGATTCTTCACTTCCTTCAGAATGACACGTTTTTGTATCAGTCGGAAATTTTGAATTCCGCTTTTTTCTTTTCAAGCTCGGCCTTGAAATTTTCGGGAACGAATTTCATAAATTCCTCCCAGGTGTTCCAGTAATAGTTGAAGTAAAAAACGCCCTCGTCTACGTTCTCGGGAAACTCCTTTTTCTCCACGTCCGTAACCTTGTGGTCGGAGGCATAGACCCAGTAGGCGCGGCGTGTTTTTTCAATGCCGCACTCCACAACGTCCTCCCACTTAAGACGGAATTTATCGTCGCCGGAAATGAACTGAATGAACTCATCACCAAAGGTAATACGGGCAAGCCCGTAGGTGTTTTCGGAAACGAGGCGTGTTGCCAGTACCCATATGATGCCGAAAATGCCCGCAATCACCGCTACGCCCATGGGGGTACCGCGTGTACCGGTCACAAGACATATACCGACTGCAGCCACCGCTGCCGCCATCATGCCAAGTCCGGCATAATACAGAATTTTCATTGCGGGGTTGGGAAAACGCAGACTCTGCGTTACGACAAACTGCTTGGTCTTTCCTTTTTCTTTTTCCATTGTCAATCTCCTTACTTAACTTCGCCGTAGAGCGCCCAGGTGTTTGAGCTTTCTATCTTAACGTCAACGAATTTTCCTATGAGTGCGGGGCTTCCCTTGAGATGCACAAGGCGGCCTCCGTTTGTGCGGGAGGAGAGATTGTATTCGGGCTTTCCCGTTTCCCCGTCAACAAGAACGCGGACGGTTTTTCCCTCGTACTCCGCGTGCTTCTCGCCGCTTATTCTGTTTGCGGAAGCAAGCAGCTTATCGAAGCGCAGCTGCTTGTCCTCTCGGGTTGCGGCATCGGGCATCGCTGCTGCGGGAGTACCCACGCGCTTGGAGTAAATGAAGGTGAACATGGCATCGTAGCGCACCTTTTCGCAGAGCCTTACGGTGTCCTCAAACTCCTCGTCGGTTTCACCGGGGAAGCCCACGATGATGTCTGTTGTGATTACAAGGTCGGGCATATAGCTTCTGGCGATTTCAACCTGCTTAAGATACTTTGCGCTGTCGTAATGGCGGTTCATGGCCTTCAGCACGCGGTCATTGCCCGACTGCACGGGAAGATGAAGCTGATGGGCGCATTTTTCGCACTCCGCCATGGTTTTGAAGAGTTTTTCCGTTGCGTCCTTCGGGTGACTCGTCATGAAGCGGATAAGAAATTCGCCGGGGATCTCGTTTATCATGCGGATAAGGTCGGCAAAATCAACGTTGAGCTTCAGATCCTTGCCGTAGGAGTTTACGTTCTGTCCCAGAAGCGTTATTTCCTTGTAGCCTGCTGCCACAAGCTCCTTTGCCTCGGCAACGATGTCCTCGGGTCTGCGGCTTCTTTCGCGGCCTCTCACATAGGGAACGATGCAGTAGGTGCAGAAATTGTTGCAGCCGTACATGATGGAGAGCCATGCCTTGACGCTTCCGTCGCGCTTAAGGGGAATGCCCTCGGCAACGGTGCCGTCGCAGGGGGAGGTTTCAAAAACTCTTTTCCGCTTTCCCGCAAACATGACCTGCTTTAAAAGCTCAGGGAAGCGCCACAGCTCGTGAGGGCCGAAAACAAGGTCAACTATGGGGTAGGATTTTTTGATCTTTTCCGCGATATGCTCCTGCTGTACCATGCAGCCGCACACGGCAATTATCTGGTTCGGCTTTTCCTTTTTTGCGTGATTGAGCTGACCCACGTTGCCGAAAACGCGCATCTCCGCGTGTTCACGCACGGCGCAGGTGTTGACGACTATGACGTCCGCCTCAAACTCGTTCATGGTGAAGCCGTAGCCCATTTCCGCAAGGTAGCCGCGGAGCTTTTCGCTGTCGGCCTCATTCTGCTGGCAGCCGTAGGTGTCCACCATTGCCAGACGGGGTTTTTCGCCCAGCTTTTCATTTATTTCCGCACAGATTTTTTCCTGTTCGCGTATTTTTTCAATGCTTATTTCTTTTCTTTCGTATGCCATTTCCGAATTTCCTTATATGGTGATAAAAATACAGTTTATCTTACCATAAAACCTATGGAATTTTCAATACAAATAATGTATAATAACTACAGCTTTGGCCCCCTTGTCTAAGGGGGTCTCTGCGAAGCGGTGGGGGATTCCCGTCAGACCTTGCTTTATGTCCCCGAAAAACGTAACCGCCGCCTCCCTGTAAACAGGGAGCCAAAGAGGTAATAGACTATGACAAAGATAAACATACTTTCCCCTCTGCTTGCGGACATGATCGCCGCAGGCGAGGTTGTGGAGCGTCCCGCCTCCGTCATCAAGGAGCTTATGGAAAACAGCCTTGACGCAGGAGCAAAAAAGCTGACGGTTGAATTTCACCGAGGCGGCACACCCTATATCCGCATCACCGACGACGGCTGCGGCATGAGCCCCGAGGACGCGGGCGTTGCCTTCATGCGCCATGCAACAAGCAAGCTCCGCGACGAAAAGGGGCTTGAAGCCATAGGTACCATGGGCTTCCGCGGCGAAGCTCTTGCGGCCATCTCCGCCGTTTCGAAAATCGAGCTTGTCACCCGCGAAAAAGGCGCTGCCGAAGGCGTGCGCGTCACCGTTCAGGCGGGCGATATTATCGACATGGTTCCCTGCGGCTGTCCCGAGGGTACAAGCATCACCGTGCGGGATATTTTCTTCAACACTCCCGCAAGACTGAAGTTCCTGAAATCCGACCGCGCCGAAGCCTCCGCCTGCATCGCCGCGGCACTCCGCTGCGCTCTGGGCAGACCCGAGACCTCCGTAAAATGTATCCGCGACGGCGAGGAGGAATTTTTCACTCCCGGCGACAGCAGAGCAGACTCCGCCGTCTACTCTCTTCTGGGCCGCGATATCGCAAACACCCTGCTTTCCTGCAGGGGCGACAGCGAGGGGATTTCCGTAAGCGGCTTCGTTTCCTCCCCCTCCGCAGGACGAGGAAACCGCGCCCAGCAGTACTTCTTCTGCAACGGAAGATTTATCAGATCCGCGCTGCTTCAGACCGCCGTGGAGCAGGCCTATAAGAACACGCTTTTGGTGGGAAGATTTCCCGCCTGCGTCATCTATCTCAGCCTAAGCTGCGGAGCTGTTGACGTAAACGTTCACCCTGCAAAAACCGAGGTGAAATTCTCCGACGAAAAGAAGGTTTTCGACCTGGTTTACCAGACCGTCAGGGCAACTCTCGAGGGCGAGTCAAGGCCAGTTGAAATAAGTCTTTCCGCAGGCACGAAAAAGGCCTTTGCGGAGCCCAGGCCCGACTTTTTCAAGACCATGCCCGCAAAGGATTTCGCCAAGGCTGCAGAGAGCTCGGCGAAGCTGTCCTCCGTGCGCACGCCCTCGCAGCCCGTCAGCTATTCACACGCTGCGCCCGCCTTCGATCCCCCTCCGCAGAAGCCCGCGGTGTCCGCGCCGTCTGAACAAAAGTCCGCCGCACAAACCCTGTCGAGCTATTTTGACACATTTGGAAATATGTCTCAAAAAGTCGAAAAAAGCCTTGAAATTCCAAGAAAAACTGTTGAAAAAGCGGTTGAAAGTGTGGAAAAGTCAAGCATTCCGGAGTACCGTGTAATCGGCGAGGCGCTGAACACCTACATACTGGTTGAAGCGGGCGGCGAGCTGCTTTTGATCGACAAGCACGCTGCCCACGAGCGCATGATTTTTGACCGTCTGAAAGCTCAGGGACGGGAGATCATGAGCCAGACTCTTCTTGACCCCGTCATCATTAAGCCCACCGCAGAGGACGCGGAAATTTTTGAAAAGAAAAGCGAGCTTTTTTCCTCTCTCGGCTTTGAGATCGAGGCCTACGGCATAAGCGATTACGCCGTGCGCACCCTGCCCGACGGCATGGACGTTTCCGAGGCTGCCGCGGCACTTGAGGAGATATGCGAAAAGCTCAGAAGGGGCGCAAATCTCAGCCCCGAAAACGCACGCGACGAGGTGCTTCACACCGTTGCCTGCAAGGCCGCGATCAAGGCGGGCAGACGCCACGACATAGCCGAGCTTCAGCGCATTGCCGCGGCAGTTGCGGCAGGCGAAGTGAAGTACTGCCCCCACGGCAGACCCGTTTCCGTGGCGCTGACGAAAAAAGAGCTGGACAAGTTCTTCAGCAGAATTGTGTAAGGTAATTTATGATTCCGAAAATTGTTGTTATAACCGGTCCCACCGCAACGGGAAAAACCGCGCTTTCGGTGGCGCTGGCAAAGGAATTCGGCGGCGAGATCGTGTCCGCCGATTCCATGCAGATCTATCGCCGCATGGACATCGGCACCGCCAAGGTTACAGCCGAGGAGGCCGAAGGCGTACCCCATCACATGATCGACATCGCCGAGCCCGGCGAGGCCTATTCCGTGGCACGCTATGTTGAGGAGGCCTCCGCCTGTATTGATGATATTCTGGCACGGGGGAAGCTTCCCATTGTGGTTGGCGGAACAAATTTATACATCGATTCTCTCATTTCGGGACGCGATTTTGCGGACAGCGAGGAGGACAACTCACTGAGAAACGAAATCGCCGCGGAGTATGCGGAAAAGGGCGGGGAGGCCATGCTGGAAATCCTTCGGGAGTTTGACCCCGAAAGAGCGGAAAAGCTCCACCCCG
>JAZRZJ010000052.1:0-9302 GCA_045601285.1 Oscillospiraceae bacterium | reverse complement strand
TTTGCACATTGTACAAAACGACGCATAACAAAAAACACCGTGGCGATCCGTTTTCTCTTAATAAAAAACTACCGTGTCATTCTGAGGAGCGCAGCGACGAAGAATCCCCGAAACTCAAAGCGCAAAGCCACATAACAGGGGGTGCTTCGTCTGTTATTGGAATCAGCAGATGATTTCAATTGCTTTGGGGCAGATTTCAAAATCAAGCTCCGTGAGAGCTTCGCTCATTTCGCCGTCAACGGTGAGATGCTGAGGCTCCTCAAAAATAAACCTTGCCTTTGCGGTCTTTTCGATTATAAGATATTCGCTGTCGTAATGGTGGGTGAGCACCTGTGCCGCAAGTGCGGAGAGAGAGGCGAAATTAGGCGGATTTTTAATTATTACAAGCTCAAACAGCCCATCATCAAGAAGCACGGTGTCGGGGGGCATATCCACAACGCCGCCCAGAGAGAAGGAGTTGTTCACTCCGCCGTATATGGCATCGCCCTCGTATTCGCCGCCGTCGTACTCAACCCGCACCTTGACGGGCTTCATTCCGAGGATCGCCTTGACTGCGCCGGTCATGTAGGCGGCCTGACCGAACTTGTTTTTAAGATTCTGAGGTGTGCCGTAGCTGACCTTGGCAAAGGCACCGAAGGCGGCAACGTAGTTCAGGTAACCGCCGCTGCGCCTGCCCGTGTCAAAGGCAAAGGGCTTGCCGCTGACGAAGCGCTTTGCGCCCTCCACGATGTCGCCCTTCGGCAGCTTGAAGGTTCGGGCAATGTCGTTTGCGGTGCCGATGGGGATATAGCCCACCTGGGGACGCTTCTCCATGGTCATGAGCCCCGCCACAACCTCGCCGAGAGTGCCGTCGCCGCCGAGGACAAGCACACGTTCAAAATCTGCCGCGTGCTGCTCCGCAAGCTCTGTTGCGTGACCCACATATTCGGTAAAATAAATACTGGTTTCATAACCCGCGTCGGAAAGAATTTTAAGCGCCTCGGCAAGACCGTCGCGGTATTTGCATTTTCCTGCCGCGGGGTTGATTATCATCATAAGCGTTGTACTCATGGTATTCTCCTGTGCGTAAAAATATCAATCTTCATTATACCAAACAATCCGACAATATACAATTGTTTCGATTTTTTCAGCTTATAAATAAAGCCGCCTTTCCCCAATCGGAAAAGCGGCTTATGTTTATTTTGCCGTGCGGCTATGAATGTAATCGGGAACGTCCTCAGGTGCAATGCCCAGAACAAAGGCAAACTCGTCGTGGAGCATTCGCTCTGCGGCCTTGAGATACTGGGCGTCGATGTTGTGAAAGTGCTTTTTCTGATCCTTCAGCGATTCGCGGTGGAGGTACAGCATCTCCATCATGCGCATTATTTCAACGCGCTCGCCGCTTTTGAGAACCCTGTCGCAGTAGTCCTTGCGCTCGTTGTCACCGGCGATCCACTCAAGGCTTTCCCCGGCGGTTTTCAGTATAAGCTCGTCAAGCTCTTTCCGGCTCAAAACGGGACGCATCTTCGCCACAAGTGCGGGCTTTGAGGTGGGAACGTACACAACGGCTTTCGGGTCGGAAAAGGGAACCAGAATGAAGTACTCGCCTTTGGTGCTGCCGAATTTCATAACCGAAATCTCTTTAACGCGGCAAACGCCCTGAGTTCCGTATGTTACAACCTCTCCCGCCGAAAACATTGCTGTGCCCCCCAATAAAAAACCGCGTGAGTATAGGCACAATTTCCGCCGATACTGCACGCTTTTGTATACAAATTATAACACTTTTTTGCAACGGTTGCAAGGGAAATAAAAGTGTGATAATATTTAAACTTGCAGAACAGAGAATGGAGAAAAGACATGGACAACAACTTTTTCGCCCTTATTTCGCGTATGCGGCATATCCAGCGCTGGAGCCTCATGCGCAATTCCATAGAAGAAAATATTCAGGAGCACAGCCACATGGTTGCGGTGCTTGCCCACGCGCTTGGCGTGATCCGCCGCGATGTCCTGGGTCTTGACTGCGACCCCGATGCCTGTGCCGCCGTTGCGCTTTATCACGATGCCTCGGAAATCCTCACGGGCGATTTGCCCACACCCATCAAATATCACGACGCGGAGATCACCGAGGCCTACCGCCGCGTTGAGAGCATTGCAAACGAAAAGCTCCTTGCCATGCTTCCGCAGGAAATGCGCAGCGCCTTTGAGCCCGTGCTCATGGGCGAAACCGCACTGAAATATCACGATATCGTGAAGGCCGCGGATAAAATGAGCGCCTACATAAAGTGCGTTGAGGAGCGCAAGGCGGGCAACAATGAATTTGTTTCCGCCGAGAAGCAGACGCTTAAGGCACTTATGGCCTACGACATGAAGGAGGTTGACTACTTCCTCGAAAACTTCATGCCCGCCTTTGAAAAAACTCTTGATGAATTGGGAAGTATCGAGTAATGGAAAACAGTAAACTTGCACGAATAAACGAGCTTGCGCACATTGCAAAGGAGCGTGAGCTTACCGCAGAGGAAGCTGCCGAGCGCGATGCTCTGCGCAAGGAGTATATTGCCGAGTGGCGCGAAGGCGCAATGCAGGTGCTTGACAACACCTATATCCAGACACCCGACGGAAAAAAGCATAAGCTTCAGAGGATAAAATAAAATGAAGGTTTATGAATTACAGCATATTTGCAGCGGCGGAGTTAAGGCACTCGGATTTTTCTCCAGCCTGAAAAAACGCGATGAGGCCATTGAAAAATACAGAAAGCTCGAAGGCTTCAGGGATTACCCTCTGGGCTTTGCCACCTTTGAGCACAATATGTATGACGGCAAAGCGGTGTATCACGTGCAGGTGTATGTGAGCAGCGAGGAAAGCGGTCTTGAGTATGCCCACAGCATCGGCATCTTCGCAAGGGAGGCAGACGCGGAAAAGGCCGCCCAGAGCTTCATTGACCGCAACCGCGGCAAGCTTGAGGACGAGGAGCTAAGCATTGAGCTGAGCATTGACACCTATAAGCTTGACGAAATGCAGTTTGCCGAGGGCTTTGAAGCAGAATAATATTAATCCGTTTTTGTCGCAAATATTGGGCAAAAGGGCTTAAAAACCACAAGATGTTGTTGCGCTGAAAAGAGGGCGGAAAGCATCGCTTTTCAGAGGGCAAAAAACGCAAAAAACCATTGATAAATAAGGAAAAAATACTTGACCTCACGTTCGGCTTATGGTATAGTAACAATTACCTGTCGGACGAGAGGTTTCTTTTTGTGCGCATTTTTTGCCGCAGACGGTGCCTTGCAGTCTCATACAGGGAGGCAAATGTCCGCACCGGTAAACGCGGATAAATAATATAGGAGGTGCCGAAAAGTATGGCTGACAACAGAGTCAAAATCACTTTGAGATGTGATGAGTGCAAGCAGAGAAACTACAATACTATCAAGAACAAGAAGAATACTTCCGAAAAGCTTGAGCGTAATAAGTATTGCCCCTTCTGCAGAAAGCACACAAAGCATATTGAAACCAAGTAACTTTCTGAAAGGACGAGTGTAAAAATGGCTGACGAAAAGAAAAAAGCTGTTCCCAAAAACACTGCTGCCGTAAAGAAAGAAGACAAGAAGCTCGGACTCTTCAAGCGTATCGGAAAATGGTTTCGGGATATGGTAAGCGAACTCAAGAGAGTCGAGTGGCCCACCCCTAAGCAGCTCACCAACAACACCCTGGTGGCTCTGGGCGTCATGGCGGTTTCCGCCGTGGTTCTGTTCGGTTTCGATACACTGGCACGCCTCGCTGTCGATACAATATCGAAGCTGGCAGGCAAGGGTTAATTAATTATGGCAGAAGAAGCAAAATGGTATGTGATCCACACATATTCAAGTTATGAAAACGCAGTATCCGCAGCAATTATGAAGGCTGCTGAAAACCGCAGAATGACGGATCTTATCCATGAGATAAAAATTCCCATGGAAACCGTTACCGAGTATACCGACGCAGGTGAAAAGACCTATGAGCGTAAGATATTCCCCGGTTACGTGTTCTGCAAAATGGTTCTCACCGATGAGAGCTGGCATCTGATCCACAACGTCCGCGGTGCAACCGGCTTCGTGGGTTCCGACGGCAAGGCCGTTCCCCTTACGGAGCAGGAAATTTATGACCTGGGCATCGAGCATCACGAAGTCGTCATCGGCTTCGCGGTTGGCGACACCGTTAAGGTTGTTGACGGACCTCTGTCCGGCTTCCTGGGTGTTGTTGAGGAGCTTGACGCTGAGAATGAAAAGATTCGCGTCATGGTCTCCATGTTCGGCAGAGAAACTCCTGTCGACCTCGATCTTGACCAGGTTGAAGAAATTAAAGATTAAGAAGAAAGAGGTGCTCACTTATGGCACAGAAAGTAGTTGGATACGTCAGATTCCAGGTTCCCGCAGGCAAGGCAACTCCGGCTCCCCCTGTAGGTCCCGCACTTGGTCAGTACGGCGTAAATATAGGCCAGTTCACCAAGGATTTTAACGAGCGCACTAAGGGCGACATGGGCCTGATGATCCCTGTCGTTATCACCGTTTACTCCGACCGCAGCTTCACCTTCGTTACAAAGACTCCCCCTGCAGCACTGCTCATCAAGAAGGCCTGCGGTATTGACACTGCATCCGGCGTCCCCCAGAGAGACAAGGTTGCAACCATCAGCAAGGAAGATCTTCGCAAGATCGCAGAACAGAAGATGCCCGACCTTAACTGCACCGATATTGAAAGTGCAATGAGCATGATCGCCGGCACCTGCCGTTCCATGGGCGTACTCGTAGGCGACTGAGGAAAGGCAAACGTGGGAGGTTTCAAGTAAACGCTGACCAATTCGCTTTCGGCATTCTGCGGCTGTTTTGAGCCCCAAATGCGTTACTTTTCCTTGAAATACACAAAGTATTCCTGCGGAAAAGCTGCCTTTTTGGAACTCAAAATCCCTCGCAGCCTGCTTTCACCGAATTAATCATCGTTTACTTAATTCCGACTCAACCACATTATTAGGAGGAAACGAAATTGTTTAGAAGTAAAAATTATAAAGAGAGCGCAAAGCTCATTGACAAGCAGGCCCTCTATGATCCCATGGAGGCATTTGGCCTGGTAATTAAGGCAAGCAAGGCAAAGTTCGACGAGACCGTTGAGCTGCACGTTAAGCTCGGCGTTGACGGCCGTCACGCTGACCAGCAGGTCCGCGGTGCTATCGTTCTCCCCAACGGCACCGGCAAGACCGTTCGCGTTCTGGTATTCTGCAAGCCCGAGCGCGTTGAGGAAGCTCTTGCAGCAGGCGCAGACTTCGCCGGCGGCATGGAGTATGTTGAAAAGATCCAGAAGGAAAACTGGTTCGAGTTCGACACCGTTATCGCAAGCCCCGACATGATGGGTACCATCGGTCGTCTCGGTAAGGTCCTCGGCCCCAAGGGTCTGATGCCCTCTCCCAAGGCCGGCACCGTAACTCCCAACATTGTTCAGGCAATCAAGGACGCCAAGGCAGGTAAGGTTGAGTACCGTCTGGACAAGACCAACATCATTCACTGCCCCATTGGCAAGGTTTCCTTCGGTGAGCAGAAGCTGTTCGAGAACTATGCAGTTCTCATCGGCGCCATCATCAAGGCAAAGCCCGCAGCAGCAAAGGGCCAGTATATCAAGTCCTGCGTTACTGCTTCCACCATGGGCCCCGGCGTTAAAATCAACGCTCAGAAGCAGCTGTAATCTTAACTGAAGATTTAAAACTCCACGGTTTTTGAACCGTGGAGTTTTTATTAGGTATTAGTATTAGATACGCTGCGCCGCTTAATAATATACGGCTGCAAGCTTATAAATTGTTTATAAGCCTTTCAAGCTCTGCGGCGAACTTGCCGATATGCACGCCGTCGCAGAAGCGGTGATTCAGCTCAAGGGACATACCCAGCACCTTGCGCCCCTGCTCCTCGCGGTACTTGCCCCAGGAGATGCGGGGAATGTTGTCATCGCGGTCAAAATTTCGCTCGTTGGTGAGCCCCGTAAGCTCGATCCAGGGCAGGCAGGAAATGAAAATCAGGTTCTTGCCCTCGGAGTCCATGTTGATGAACTCCCTCTGGCTTTCGCTCTTTTCCTTTGCCGCGGCGCAGAAATCATCTATGCTGCCGTGGAAGGAGGGCATGGTGACGATGTAAAAGCTGTCCGTACCCTTGCGCATATCCGTAAAGCTGCATAGCAGCTCGTCGAATTTTACGATTTCGCCGTCTTCAATGGCATAAAGGAAGTTGTCAACGGAGTTGACCGCCTTTGTCACAAGATAGGACAGTGCGTAGTAAAAGGAAAGTCCGCGGCTGTGGGTGTAGCTGTAGAGCTTTGTGACGTCAACATTGAAGGTGACGCTGTAAAAGGGCTGGGAAACGTTGGAGAAAAACTCGAAAAGCTCTTTCCGCGGCCATGAAGCATAGTCGATCTTAAGCATGGTTTTTCAGGTGCTCCTTAATTGCATCAAAGGTTTTGTCGGAAATAACGTGCTCAATGCGGCAGGCGTCCTCAACGGCGATTTTTTCGTCAACGCCCAACAGCATCAGAACGCGCGAAAGAATTTCGTGGCGCTCGAAAATTTTTTCCGCTGCGGCGGTGCCGCTTTCGGTGAGAGAAAGAAAACCGTTTTCGTCGCTTGCCACAAAGCCGCCCTGCTTTAAAATGCCGAGGGCGCGGCTGACGCTGGGCTTTGAAAAGCCCATGTATTCGCCCACGTCAATGGCGCGGACGGCCTTTGAGCTTTTGGAAAGCACGTATATGGTTTCAAGATACATTTCGCCCGATTCCTGCAAACGCATTTGAAAATCTCCTCTCAGAAGCTTAAGCCTAATTCTGCCTTGAGGTCAATCAGCATGAGTGAACCGTCCCTGCCGCTTTGGAAAATACCGTAGCAATGGCTGCCCTGAGCATCGCAGTAGCAGATGGCGACATTGGGAATAACGTCGGGAATATACACCCGCAGACCGAGCTGCTCTCCCGATTTAACGTTGCCTGCGTCCAGGAGAACGTCGCCCAGCCAGACGCTGATTTCTTCGCTCATTCCGTCAAAGCCTACGGAGCGCAGGCTAACCTGCCGGGCATCGCCGCAGAAGGTGATGAGAATCTGCATACCGCTTGCGTCAACAACGCAGATTTTATCTGCGGGAAGATTCAGTCCCGTTGCATCGGCATCGGTGAGTGTGACGGTGCAGATATCCTGCTGAGGCTCGCTTGATACCGGATCGTCGGGGTCTGTGCCGCTGCTTTTGCCGTCGGTGTTGTCCTCGCCGTCGGGAATGTCATTGACGGTGCCGCTGTCCGAGATTTCGGCGGTGCCGTCGTCTCTGGATTTAACCTCACCGGAGCTGTTTTCACCGCAGGCGCAAAGGGAGAGCAGCAGGACAAATATCAGAAGAATAGACAAAAATTTTTTCACGGAAAGCTCCTTTCGGAAAAAGCCTTCGGTTCATGCCGAAGGCTTTTTTATGTTCAGATTGCGGCATGGAGAATGAAGCCGTAAACAATGAGAAATTCGGCTATTATGTAGGTTAGCATGGGCACGAAGTGGGTCTTGAAGGGGCTATCCTTGTTGAAGCGGACGTAGAACAGCGTGCTGTCGGAAATGAAGAACAGAAGCGCGCCGATAAAGGTCACAACGGTGGCGCAGCTGACCTCGGTGAGAAGCTGAAACAGAGCAAAGCAGTTCATGGTGCCGTTAATCAGCAGATAGATAAACATGGGGTAGAAGAGCTTCTTGGGCAGGCAGGTTTTCAGACCGCGGAACACGAGAACGGAGGCAATAAGGTAAACCGCGCCGCAGAGAATGATTGCCCACAGAGGAATTGCGGAGAAATCAACAAAGCGGCTGTATGCCACGATGAAGCAGATGTGTGACGCAAGGAAGCTGATGCCGCCTGCGGTAAACCACTTCGTACCCTTGGGAATGAGCAGAACGTCGCCCAGCCAGCTTGTGATTATTGCGGCGATTACGATGCACAGGGGACTTTCGGCAACGCAGCAGTACCAGCCCAGCAGGGAGAGCAGAAGCCAGGGCTTTGTGATTGCGCGAAGCTTTTTGTTGGTTTTAAGGCTTGCGTAAAGGTGAATTACGGCTGCGATGATGAAAATCGAAAGAAACACGTAGGGCATAGTTGTACTCCTTGTTTAATGGTTAGCTATATCTTACCATAGAGCCGGAATTTTTTCAATTGTTTAATGCCGCCGCGTGTGATATATTGAAATAAAGACAAAAACGGAGGTAAGAGCAATGAAATATATTTTTGTAGTAAACCCCATGGCAGGCGCAGGCGGCGCAGAGGAAAAGCTGCGCGCGGCAATTGAAGCCCTGCCCCAGAAGGAAAGCTGTGAGGTCTATGTCACCAAGGCCGTGGGCGATGCCACAGAGTTCGTGAAGAACACCATCGCCGAAAACAAGGGCGAGGATCTCCGCTTCATTGCCTGCGGCGGCGACGGCACCATCAACGAGGTGTTCTCAGGCGCTGTTGGCGCGGAAAAGGTTTCCGTCACCTGCTACCCCTGCGGCAGCGGCAACGACTTCGTCAAGTGCTACGGCGGCGCAGATGTGTTCATGGACGTGGCAAAGCTTGTTGAGGCAAAAACCGAGAAGATTGACGTGCTCAAGGTGGGTGAGCGTTACAGCGTAAACGTCACCAACTTCGGCTTTGACACCACCGTTGCAATCACCATCAACAAGGAGCGCGAAAAAACCGGTCACGGCAACAAGAATGCCTACACCAAGGGCGTTGTCACGGCGCTGATTAAGAGCATGAAAAACAGCGGCACCGTTTATGCCGATGGCGAAAAGCTCAACGAAAGCGGAAAATTCCTGCTCTGCACCGTGGCAAACGGTCAGTATGTGGGCGGCTCCTTCAAGTGCGCTCCCCGCGCAAAGCTGGGCGACGGACTCATAGAGGTATGCCTCATCGCGCCCATTTCCCGACTGCGTTTCGTAAAGCTGCTGGGACCCTACACCGCGGGCGAGCATCTGGACGACAAAACCTTTGCCGACATCATTACATACCGCCAGGCAAAGAAGGTCGAGGTGGAGGCTCCCGAGGGCTTTGCTTACTCCCTGGACGGCGAGATAATCTACGAAAACAAGTTCAGTATTGAAATTGTACCCGGAGCTTTGGATTTTGCAAACCCCAATCTGTAAAATCATCGCCTGCACATATAAAAAGACCGTGTCGAAAGACACGGTCTTTTTTATATTCAGCAAAAATTATTTGCCCATGTTCATCTGAGCAGCGACTTCTGCGGCGAAGTCTTCCTGCTTCTTCTCGATGCCTTCGCCCTTTTCAAAGCGAACTGCGTTGAGGAACTTGACGGAACCG
>JAZRZJ010000051.1:0-29864 GCA_045601285.1 Oscillospiraceae bacterium | reverse complement strand
TACGAAGACCCGTTTACGGGTAGCAAGTAACAATCCACTCGCAAGTGTCAGGCCGTAGTTTACGCCTTGAGGCGTGGCTAGTAAAAGAGGGCTATGCCCGCATATGAAAAACCCCCGGCTACGCCGGGGGATTATTATTTTATTTCATCTGTCTGCGGCGGACGAAGTTCATCATTCCGTCCTGCATATTGTCAAGCCTTGAAAGCATCTTGCCTGCACCGTAGGCAGCGCATGATGCGGGATCATCTACAACCAAGATGGGAATGTGCGTGCTTTCCTGAATCATTTCAGCAAGACCGTAAAGCTGAGCACCGCCACCGGACATAATAATGCCGTTTATTCCGAGGTCGCCCGTAAGCTCAGGCGGAGTATTTTCAATAACTGAATGCACACTTTCGATAATACGCTGTACCGGCTCACGCAATACAGGCAAAAGCTCCGCCGCAGTGACCTTTACAGTTCTCGGCAGTCCGTTAAGAAGGCATCTGCCCTTGACCTCCTCGCTGTCGGCATCGGGTCTGGGCTTCACTCCGCCGATGTTGATTTTCAGCTCTTCGGCAGTTTTTGCTCCGATAAGGAGCTTATGCTTATTCTTGATATAGCGAATAATTGCCTCATCAAGCGTGTTGCCTGCGGTTTTAATTGATTCGCACTCCACAACGCCGCCCATGGAAACAACGGCAATTTCGGTAGTACCGCCGCCGATGTCAATAACCATGTGACCGTCGGGCTTGGAGATATCAACGCCAGCGCCGATTGCGGTTGCAACTGCGGTTTCAAGCAGATAGACCTTGCGTGCGCCCGCTTCAATTGCCGCGTCAATGGTGGCTCTTTCTTCAACGCCGGAGATGCTGCTGGGAACGCAGAGCAGAATGCGGGGCTTAAACAGACTGAAGCCGGTTACTCTTGAGAGCAGCTCCCGAAGCATCATTGCCGCCATGTCATAGTCGGAAATAACGCCGGAGGAAACAGGGTCAATCGCCACAATGTTTGCGGGTGTGCGCCCCAGCGTTTTCTTAGCGTCCTCGCCAATTTTAAGCAGATTACCGTTAAACTTATCAACCGCAACAATAGTAGGCTCTCTGAGCGCAACGCCTCTTCCCTGCACGTATACAAGAGTCGAAGATGTACCCATGTCAACAGCTATGTCTCTTTCGTATATAACCATTCAATTCTCCAATCCGCCGCAAATGCGGCACATGAAACTTTACTATGTAATTCTAACCTTCAGGCAGGATTCTCAATCCTTGTGTCTCGCTGCCGCTGCGCAGTAAACATACAGTGCGCCTGCTTCCTTAAGCGTCTTTGCGCATTCGGAAAGCGTTGCTCCGGTAGTTACTACGTCGTCAATCAGCAATACTGACTTCCCCGCAATATCCGCAGAGCTGTCATGGGCATAGACGCCTTTTACGTTCTTAGCGCGCTCACCGCTGCTTTTTGTACCGGATTGAGCGGGATTGTCTACAATCTTCTTAAGCGTAGCTGCACAGGGAATGCCCAGCTTTTCCGATACTGTTTCCGCAAGCAGCTGTGCCTGATTATAGCCGCGCTTGCGCAGACGTTTTCTACTCAACGGTACCCATGATATCACATCTATGTCACCGCAATCAAGATTATTTTCTGCACAATCAGCTATAATAAGTCCAAATCTGCGGGCATATACGGACATACCCCAGAATTTATAACGCAGAATGGCATCACGCACCGTATCTTCATAATAAAGCGGTGCAATGCAGGTTTTTACATGCGCAAATTTCTGGCTAATACTGTCACCCTTTGTATAAGGCAGCTTTGCGGCACACTCGGCGCAGATGTCCGTATTGTCAAGCACTTTACGGCAGAATACGCATTTTGACGGGAAAAACCAGTCAAGAATTCGGTCAAATATCTTCATGGCATTACTTAACAAGTCTTATTCTCAGTGCGCTGTATCGGCGGGATTGACGGTTGTTGTCAATCATCTGATGCGCAATTACGTCGTCACCAACCATAATAAGCAGCTCCTTTGCTCTCGTAACCGCAGTATAGAGCACACCGCGTGTAAGCAGCATCTGAATACCTGCATTTAGCGAAAGGATAACTGCCCTGTATTCGCTGCCCTGGGATTTATGAACAGTCATTGCCCACGCGTGTTCAAGCTCATTAAGCATTTCGAAGCTGTAGGTAACGTATCTGTCGTCAAAGTCAATTTCCAGAACCTCGGAAACAGGGTCAACCGCCTTGATAATGCCGATATCCCCGTTAAAAATACCCGTACCGGAAGCTCCCGATTCTGACTTCCACAGGATATCATAGTTATTCTTTATCTGCATTACCCTGTCTCCGACACGGAAAACAACATCGCCGAAGGGCTTTTCCTTTTTACTCTCATGGGGAGGATTAAGAACTTCCTGAAGTCTTCTGTTGAGGTTTACAGTGCCGGTTTCGCCCTTTCTTGTAGGCGAAAGCACCTGGATCTGACTTGCGGGAATGCCCATTTTATCCGGAAGCCGCTTTGAGCAAAGCTCAAGAATGGTTTCCACCGTTGTTCCTCCCTGCAGACGCTTCAGCCGGAAAAAGTCGCCGGAGTTTTCCTCAAAGCAGGGGTGCTCGCCTCTGTTTATCATGTGGGCGTTGCGTACGATTTTACTTTCAACGTTCTGTCTGAATATTTCAGTCAGACGAACAGTAGGCACGATTTCACTTCTGATAATATCGGAAAACACATTTCCGGGGCCAACGGAGGGCAGCTGGTCGGCATCACCCACAAGTACAAGTCGGCATTCCGGCTTCATTGCCTTGAGAAGCGCGTACATCAGAGTAATGTCCACCATTGAGCACTCATCAAGAATTAAGGCATCGCAGGCAAGCGGATCATCTTCATCTTTTCCGAAAACAAGGTGCTCGCCGTCATCGGACATTTTTGCGCCGAGCAGACGGTGAATTGTAGATGCCTCCTGCCCTGTCAGTTCGGTCATTCGCTTTGCCGCTCTTCCTGTGGGTGCTGCAAGCCAGGTGTCAATCTCAAGCTCGTCATACATTTTAAGAATTGCCTTTACGATTGTTGTCTTGCCGGTGCCGGGGCCGCCGGTGAGTACAATTATCTGATTATTGAGTGCAAGCTCAAGAGTTTTCTTCTGCATGGGCGCATAGCTTATGCCGTTTTCGCGTTCAAGCCCCGCAACAAGCTTCTCAATATCGTATTTTTTGCTGTAGCTGTGTGAGCTCATGCTCCTGATTCGCTCAGCGGTATAGGTTTCCGCTTCATACAGCTCATTGAGGTAGCAGGCCTTAAGTCCTGCAATCTCCTCGCATACAAGACCGCCGCTTTCGGAAAGCTCATTTATTCGTTCATACACGGATTCTGCATCAACGCCGATAAGCTGTGAAGTGGCCATTGCAAGCTTGTCTATGGGAATAAAGCAATGTCCGTTGCCAGAATTATGCAGAAGCTCAAAGGTTATGGCAGCTCCTATACGGTTAGGGCTGTTGCCGTCAATGCCGAGCTCAAGGGCGAGATTGTCTGCATCGGCAAAGCTTGCACCGATATGGCTTACCGCAAGTATGTACGGATTTTCCTGCACCACTTCAAGCGCTGAATCGCCGTAGAATCTGTAAAGTCTGAGCGCAAAAACAGGCTGGATCTTATATGCGCAAAGAAATTCCATAAGTCTGCGCAGTCCTGCCTGACGTTTGAAGCTTTTGCTCATTTCCTTCGCCTTGTTAAAGCTTATGCCTTTTATTTCGGCAAGCTTCTCGGGGTGAAGCTCAAGGATATTAAGAGAATCTTCACCGAACCGGTCAACAATAAGCGCCGCGGTTGCGGTACCTATGCCTTTGACGGTACCGCCGGCAAGATACTCGTATATGCTTTCAGCGGAGGTGGGCAGAAGTCTGATGGAATGCTCAGCCTTGAACTGCTTGCCGTGCTGGGCATGGCTGATCCAGCTGCCCTCAACCGTAAGCATTTCTCCCGGTGCGGCATACGGGAAACAGCCGACAACGGTTGCGATCTCACCGTTATCCTGCTCCATACGTATTACCGCATATCCGTTCTCATCATTTCTGTATATGACAGAGCTGATTATTCCGTTTAATTCAGTGAGCTCTTCCATAGATTATCTCCGTAACAGCATTTGATAAAGTTATATTTTGCCGCATAGGTTTCGGCAATGTGGCGCGTTGTCGTATCCTCTGCCGATATATGCAAAACTATATCTGCGGACAGAGTTCCGCTTTCATGAAGCCAAACAAGGCTCTTAAGAGTGTGTTCAACGCAGGGCTCAACGCCGTCAACTTCAACCTCAAGAGTTATATGCGTGTTTTCCCCCGAAACAACGGGAGTAAGAAGCCTGCCCTTGAAGCCCCATGCAATCAATACCAGCAGCGCCGCAAATATCAGCGCAATTGCAAAATCAAACCACATATCAGCACCCCCATTCATAATATGGAGCGCTGCCGCAATTTGTTAAAGCATTCTTTTCAGAAACTGCCCGGTAAAGCTTTCATCGCATTCAGCACACTCCTCGGGAGTTCCCGCAAACACAAGCGTGCCGCCTCCGCTGCCGCCTTCCGGACCGAGATCGACAATGTAGTCGGCGCATTTTATTATATCAAGGTTATGCTCAATTATCACAATTGTATTTCCCGCGTCTGCAAGGCGGTCAATGATGTGAATAAGCTTGTGTACATCTGCAATGTGCAGTCCCGTTGTTGGCTCATCAAGCACATAAACGGTATTTCCCGTGCTGCGCTTTGACAGCTCGGTTGCAAGCTTAACGCGCTGAGCCTCGCCGCCTGATAGCGTTGTGCTTGACTGTCCGAGCTTAATATAGCCCAGCCCCACATCAAGCAGTGTATCCAGCTTACTGCGCAGCTTGGGCAGATTTGCAAAGAAATCGCAGGCTTCCTCAACGGTCATTTCAAGGACATCGCTGATATTTTTACCCTTATACCGAACCTCAAGGGTTTCTCTGTTATAACGCTTGCCGCCGCACACATCGCAGGGGACATAGACATCGGGCAGAAAGTGCATTTCAATGCGCTGAACGCCGTCGCCCTTACAGGCTTCACAGCGTCCGCCCTTGACATTGAAGGAAAATCTTCCGGAATTATAGCCGCGGATTCCTGCATCTTCAGTTGAGGCAAACAACTCGCGTATGTCATTGAACAATCCCGTATAGGTTGCGGGATTTGAGCGCGGCGTTCTGCCAATGGGGCTCTGGTCAATGGCAATAACCTTATCGAGTGCTTCTGTTCCGCTTATTCCATCGCACTTGCCGGGCTTAAGCTTTGCTCTGTTCTTCTGTACGGCAAGAGTCTTATAGAGAATTTCATTGACAAGAGAGGACTTGCCGCTTCCGGAAACGCCCGTAACGCAGGTCACAAGGCCAATTGGAAAGGAAACATCAATGCCCTTCAGATTGTTCTCCGATGCACCGTGGACGGTCATAAAGCCTCGCTCAGCTTTTCTGCGTTCTTCGGGAACGGGGATTTTGAGTTTGCCGCTTAAATACTGTCCGGTGATTGAACGTTCACAGGCACAGATATCCTCAACCGTACCTGCACAAAGCACCTCGCCGCCGTGAACACCTGCCTTAGGTCCGATGTCAACAATATAATCCGCTGTGCGTATGGTTTCCTCATCATGCTCAACGACAATAAGCGTATTTCCGAGGTCTCGCAGGCTCTGAAGAGTTTTCAGAAGCTTTTCATTATCACGCTGATGCAGACCTATACTGGGTTCATCGAGAATATAAAGCACACCCATAAGCGATGCGCCTATCTGGGTTGCAAGTCTTATTCTCTGACTTTCTCCGCCCGAAAGACTTGCAGCACCTCTTGACAAAGTAAGATACTGCAAACCGACATTTTTAAGAAAACCGAGACGTGATTTGATTTCCTTTACAATGCGCTCAGCAATAATAAGCTCCTTAGGGCTGAGTTTAAGGCTGTCAATAAAGTCAATTGCTTCGGAAATTGACATATCGCCCATTTCAGCAATATTCTTTCTGCCCACAGTGACGGCAAGAGCTTCCTTGCGCAGACGTTTGCCACGGCATTCGGGGCACATTATCTCGGACATACACTCTTCAAGCTCGGCTCGCATGGCGGGACTCTGGGTTTCAAGGTATCTGCGCTCAATATTTCTGCATACACCTTCAAATGATTTTGAATAAGTTCCCGAGAAGGAGCCTGAGCCGTGTTCTCTGTCATAGTGCAGATTAAGTGCTTCGCCCTTTGTTCCGTAAAGAAGCGCATCAAGTGCGTCTTTTGGCAAATCCTTTACGGGAGTTGTCATCTTGAAGCTGAATTTCTTTGCAAGCGCCTCATAATACATTTTGGCAATTGCGTTTCCGTTTGCGATGTTCCAGCCCGATGCAACAACAGCGCCTTCGCTGAGACTCAGCTCATCATCGGGAATAATAAGATTAGGGTCAACAAGAAGCTGCACACCCAGCCCGTCGCACTTCGGGCAGGCGCCGTAGGGAGTGTTGAACGAGAACATTCTCGGTGCAAGCTCTTCAATGGAAACATTACAATCGGGGCAGGCATAATTCTGCGAAAACATTATTTCACGTTTTTCGCTCACAATATCGGCAATCACAAGCCCGTCGGCAAGTGAGCAGGCGGTTTCAACTGAGTCCGTGAGCCTGCGGTTAATATCGGGCTTAATGACAATTCTGTCAACGATGATTTCTATGCTGTGCTTTTTATTCTTATCGAGCTTTATTTCCTCGGAAAGATCATAAATGCTTCCGTCAACACGGGCACGCACAAAGCCGGAACGCCTTGCGTCCTCAAAAATTTTGAGATATTCGCCTTTTCTTGCCCGGATAACCGGTGCAAGAATCTGAAGCTTTGTGCCCTCGGGCAAAAGCATAAGCTGGTCGATTATCTGGTCAATGGTCTGCTGGCGGATTTCCTTGCCGCATTTCGGGCAGTGGGGAACGCCTATGCGTGCCCACAGCAGACGCATATAGTCGTAAATCTCCGTAACGGTTCCGACAGTTGAACGCGGATTGCGGGAGCTTGTCTTCTGATCAATGGAGATTGCAGGCGATAATCCCTGAATATTATCAAGGTCGGGCTTGTCCATCTGACCGAGAAACTGTCTTGCGTAGGACGAAAGGCTCTCGACATAGCGTCGCTGACCCTCGGCATAGATAGTATCAAATGCAAGGCTTGACTTTCCGCTTCCCGAAAGGCCGGTCATTACAACAAGCTTGTCGCGGGGAATTTCAATATCAATATTTTTCAGATTATGGGTTCTTGCGCCCTTGATTATTATGCTGTTACTCATTATTCCTCTACCAGATCCGCGTAAATTCCGCGCGTAAGTTTTATCAGCTCATCGGGAGCAAGCTCCACCTGATAGCCGATTTTTCCCGCGCTGACCAAAATTGTATCAAAATCCTCTGCAGACCCATTGAAGAAGGTTTTATATTGCTTCTTCATACCCACGGGAGAGCAGCCGCCGCGGACATAGCCCGTCAGAGCGTTTATCTCGCTGACATGAATCATAGCCACCGACTTCTCCCCTGCCGCTTTTGCCGCTTTCTTAAGATTAAGCTCATTAGTGACGGGAATTACAAATACATAAATGCTCTTGCTCGCACCCCGTGCAACAAGGGTTTTGAACACCTGCGCAGGATTCTGTCCGCAGATCTCGGCAACCGTAAGTCCGTCAACCGCTTCATCGCCGTGCGGGTACTCATGGGGTATGTATTTAGTTTTTTTCTGCTCCAGAAGTCGCATTACATTTGTTTTCTGTTCTTTCATATACTTTCCCACCTTAACTAACTTATTATATCCTTTTATTTTAATTCTTTCAACACAAAAAGCCCTCCGACATAAATCGGAGGGCAAGATTTTAAATCAGTTCTTCTGAAATCTTGACAGCATACTCTCAACGCTTCCGTCAAGCACCTGCATAAACTTTTCTGCCGTAATCTCAGGCGGCAGCTCCATATTGAGATCAAGCCACTGTGAAATAAGCCCCGTTACGCCCTGGGCATAAAACTCGCAGACAAATTCAAGATCAGACCACTCAATGCTTCTTCCGTCAGCAACGATTACCGCAAAACAGTGAATGCAATAATGAAGTCTGCGTTTGAAATACCGCAGCATATATGAGCGGTTCTGGGAATTATAAATATTCAGAACAAAGCTTCTGTTGTCATAAAGATAGCGGAAGAACAGCATTACGTTCTCACGCCATTCGTCATAGAAAATCTCATCAGGCAGAACGCGGTTTGCGTCTTCTTCAAAAACCCACTCAAGCAGGTCATAAACATCGTCAAAGTGATAATAGAAGGTCTGACGGTTTACTCCGCACTCCTCCACAAGATCTTTTACGGTGATCTTGTCAATGGGCTTAACTGTAAGCATTTTTTTCAATGCGTTTCCGAGAGCTTCTTTAGTAGAGCTTGCCATAATATTACCCCTTTCTGTTGCTTCATAATTAATTTATAACACATTTTTTCCGAAAATGGTACTTACATATTTAAATTTTCGTCTAATTATGTTTTAATAATACCGAAGCATTTCATCTAACAGACAGGTGGAAAAATGAAAATACCCGTATGCAGATACGCTCCAAGTCCCAGCGGACAGCTTCACCTCGGCAATGTTGCCACTTCCCTGCTCACCTGGCTTGACTGCAGGAAAAATGACGGTGAGCTGATTTTCCGCATGGAAGACCTTGACCGTGACAGAAGCAAAAGTGAATACGCCTTGAAAATCGCAGACGATCTGAAATGGCTTGAAATTCCCTGGGACAAGGGCTGGTGTGCCTCTTCTCCGGAATACGCCCAAAGCTCACGTACTGATTTGTATGACGAGGCATTCAAGCTTCTTTTTGATAAAGAGCTTTTGTACCCGTGCTATTGCAGCCGCAGTCAACGTCTTGCAGCCTCTGCCCCGCACCCCGATGAGCCCTCATGTGATTACGGCTGCAAGTGCAGATTTTTGTCTGCGGAGGAGCGCAGAAAGCTTGAGGACAGCGGCAGACGTCCCTCATGGAAGGTAAAGGCTCCGGACAGAACAATACACTTTCATGACGGGCAATACGGTGACATTTCCGAAAATCTCGCTGAAAGCGGTGATTTTATCATCAGACGCTCAGACGGAATATACGCATATCAGCTTGCCGTTTCGGTTGACGATATGAAAATGGGTGTCACCCGTGTCGTCCGCGGCCGTGATTTGTTAAGCTCAACCGCAAAGCAAATATGGCTGATTGAGGAGCTGGGCGGTACTCCGCCGGAATACTGCCACACACCTCTGCTTGTAACAGGCGATATGCGCAAAATGTCAAAGCGCTACGGTGATTTGAGTATGGAAATTCTGCGAAAAAAATATTCGTCCAGGGAGCTTATCGGAAAAATTGCATTACTTTACGGAATTGCCGAAAGTGACGCGCCTGTTTCTCCGCAGGAGTTAATTGCAAATTTTTCGTGGGATAAAATCCCCGTGGAAGATATAATACTCAAAAGCAGCGAATGGTGATCATTCGCTGCTTTTTTCATTAAAGAACTTTCTTGCGTTTTCGGTATCGAGCTTAATCTGCGCCGCAAGCTCTTCCTGAGAGGCAAACTTTTTTTCCGGACGCAGAAAGCTGTGAAGCTCAAGTCTGACGTGCCTGTCATAGAGATTTCCGCTGAAATCAATAATGAAGCTTTCAACGCTCACACGGTTTTCATCGCTTACTGTCGGTCTTACGCCCACATTTGTAACCGCGACGTGCTCCGTTCCGTCATCAAGGAATACCTTTGTCGCATACACGCCGAAGCGAGGGACAAGAACCCCCTCGGGAAGCTTCATATTAATGGTAGGAGCGCCCATTTTCGCTCCGAGATGATAGCCTGAACGCACGGTATCCTCAAGAGTATGAGCATGTCCGAGGTATTCATTTGCCTTTTCAATTTCGCCGGCTTCGATAAGCTTTCTGATGTTTGTAGAGCTGACAACGATGCCGTCTCTGCAGACTGCGGGAATAATATCGCAGCCTATGCCGAGGCTCTCACTGTACTCCTTCAGGCGTGCGGCATTTCCCATGCCCTTATATCCGAAGCAGAAATCGTGCCCGACTACGATCCATGCAACATCAAGCTCGTTGATGATTTCATCAACAAATTCCTTCCAGTCCATGTGCATGACTTTCTGATTGAAGTGGATAAACACCACATTTTCTATGCCGAATTCACGCCGGATAATGCTTTCGCGTCCCTTTGCGCTGTTCAGAAGCGGAACCTCCTTGCCGAACACAAGATTATCCGGGTGAACATCAAAGGTAAGAACCGACGGAATAGCTCCTATTTCGGCTGCACGGTCCTTTGTTTTATTAAGAAGTGCGGCATGACCTACATGTATGCCGTCAAAAAAGCCGATTGCAACGACTCTTTTAGAGTTATCCATTATTGACCTCAAAAAAATTCTTTATCGTTTTAAGAATCCCCTGCTGAATTTCACCGATAAGCAGAAATTCTCCGCCTTCGCCGTAAACACGGTATGTTCCGTCGGCAGCGGAAGACTTAATGAAATTGCCGTTTCTGAGCCTGAGCTCTGTCCGTTTGTCAACCGTAATTTCCGGATAATCACAAAAGAGCTTATCTACGGGAATTAAGTATTTTTCAGGGCTTTCTGCAATTTCCTCAATTGTATGCGCTTCCGCAATGTCAAACATTCCCGCCTTGACTCTGCGAAGAGAGCTCATGCAGCCGCCACAGCCCAGCTTTTCGCCGATATCATTGCAAAGCGTTCTTATATATGTTCCCTTTGAGCAGCAAACATCAAGAATATAAGCTCCGTCTTCCCTGCCCCTAATCTCAAGCTTCGATATATTGACATTTCTCGGCTTGCGTTCCACGCTCTCGCCTTTTCTCGCAAGCTCATAGAGCTTTTTCCCGCCTATTTTTATTGCGGAGTACATGGGGGGAATCTGCTGAATATCTCCAAAAAATTCAGATAATACGGATTTAAGCTCATTTTCGGTAACATTTTGTGATGTTTCATGCAAAACATTTCCCGTTATGTCCTGAGTGTCGGTTGTAATTCCCAAACGCAGTCCGGCAATATATTCTTTGCTGTGAGCCTCCGCAAACTCAACAGCCCTTGTTGCCCTTCCCACGAAAACAACAAGAAGTCCCGTTGCCATGGGGTCAAGCGTTCCCGAATGTCCTATTCTGCGCTCATGCAGAATACCGCGAAGCTTTCCTACGACATCATGGCTTGTCCAGTCCTGCGGCTTGTCTACAAGGAGAATGCCGTTCATGCCCACACCTCATCAACTGCGGCAACCATCATTTCATGCACTTTTTCAGGTGATGCGCTGACGGTGCAGCCCGATGCCATTTTGTGACCTCCGCCACCGAATTTTGCGCAGATTGCGGAGCTGTCAAAGCAGGGCTGGGAGCGCACGGATACCTTTGTTTTTCCGTCCTCAAGCTCACGTATAACCATGCTTACAATGCAGCCCTCAACTTTTCCGGGGATACCCGCTATATCGTCGCAGTCATTTTCCGTTGCGTCTGCGGCAATCATCATTTCATTGGTAACCGTTGCAACAACAAGCTTGCCCTCATGATAGAACTTAAGCCCTGCGGAAATCATGCCCTCAAGGATAATTCTTGCACGCGATACCTGTCTGAAAAGCTCAAAATTAAGCTTTTGTACCTCAGCACCCAAGGCTGCAAGCTCACTTGCGGCGGCAAAGGTTTCAGATGTAACGTTTGCATAGCGGAAGCAGCCGCAGTCCGTAGAAACAGCAATATACAAAAGGCTTGCTTCTTCCGGTGTAACATTGCCGCACAGGCACTTGATGACCTCAAGCACACTTTCACCGCAGGAGGCCTTTTCGGAATGCAGCAAAAGCTCATCGGCATAGTGAGGGTTTGTGGGGTGATGGTCAATACAAAGGTCGACCTTGCCCATAAAACCGTTGCAGAACATACGTTCCTCGGCAACATCAACGGCAACAGCATATTCATATTCAAAGCTTTCCGAAATATAAGGTTCTGCGTATTTCATGTACTTGGGCGTAATTTCGGGATTCGGAAACAGATATGCGGTCTTTCCAGCTCTGCGAAGAGCAGAGCAAAGGGCGGCGGCACTTCCGAGAGTATCGCCGTCAGGTCTGAGGTGAGTTATTATTATGAAATTGTCGCGTTCCTTAAGCCATTCGGCACATTGGCGGTAATCCATTATTCTTCCCCGTCGTACTTGATGTCAAGATTGCTGATTATCTCATTAATATGAGCGCCGTATTCGATGCTGTGGTCAAGCTCAAACACGAGCTCGGGAGTATTGCGGAGCTTGAGGGAATTTCCAAGCTCACGGCGAAGCCAGCCGGATGCGGACTTGAGCCCCTTTTTAAACTCCTTTTCGTTCTGAAGTCCCATAACGGAAAGCCAGATTTTACTGAACTTCAGATCGCCCGTTGTTTCAACGCGTGTAACGCTTATCATGCCCTGATTTACACGGGGGTCTTTTATCTCACGAAGCAGCTTGCTCATGACAAGCTGAATATCGTCATTTGTTCTGGCAAGTTTATTTGAAGGCATCGTTTTCCCTCCTATGATTTTCAGGGCGGTCAGGTTATGACCGCCCGTTTGTATTAAAGCTCAATCTGCTCCATAACGAAGCACTCAATTACGTCGCCGACCTTGATGTCGTTGAACTTTTCAACCTGCATGCCGCATTCGTAGCCGCTTGCAACCTCCTTAACATCGTCCTTAAAGCGACGGAGTGATGCAAGGTCACCTTCATGGACAACAACATTGTCGCGGAGGACACGAACCTGGCAGCCGCGCTGAATCTTACCGTCCTGAACATAACAGCCGGTGACGGTTCCGACCTTGGAAACCTTATAGGTCTCGCGTACTTCTGCATGACCGATGATTGCTTCCTTGAACTTGGGAGCGAGCATGCCCTTCATTGCAGCCTCAATCTCGTTGATGCAGTCATAGATCACGCGGTACATACGCATATCAACATTGGAGCGTGCCGCGCTGTCACGTGCAGCATTATCGGGACGCACGTTGAAGCCCACAATGATCGCGCCGGAGGTTGCCGCCAGCATAACATCGGATTCGTTTATTGCACCGACTGCACTGTGGATAACCTTTACGCGAACTTCCTCATTTGTAATCTTCTCAAGAGAAGCCTTGACAGCTTCTGCGGAGCCCTGAACGTCAGCCTTGACAATGATGTTGAGATTCTTCATCTCGCCTGCCTGGATCTGACTGAAGAGGTCTTCAAGGCTTACCTTCTTATTTGCACCGAAGGCGGCATTCTTCTGCTGGGTCCTGCGCTCATCGGCAAGCTCACGAGCCATGCGTTCATCGGCAACAGCATCAAAGGTATCGCCTGCGCTGGGCACCTCGGACATGCCGGAAATCTCAACAGGTACGGAGGGACCGGCTTCGGTAATTCTCTGTCCCTTGTCGTTAATCATGGTGCGGACACGGCCTACAGCGGTGCCGGCAATGATAATATCGCCGAGCTTGAGAGTGCCGTTCTGAACAAGAACGGTCATTATGGGACCGCGGCCCTTGTCAAGACGTGCTTCAATAACCGCGCCCTTTGCGGCACGGTTGGGGTTGGCCTTAAGCTCCTGAATTTCTGCAAGAATTACGAGGTTTTCAAGCAGATTGTCAATGCCCATACCGGTCTTTGCGGAAATGGGACAAACGATTGTTTCACCGCCCCACTCTTCAGGAACGATATCGTACTCGGTGAGCTGCTGCTTGATTCTTTCGGGGTTTGCGCCAACGGTATCCATCTTATTGATTGCAACAACAAGAGGAATACCCGCCGCCTTTGCATGATTGATGCTTTCAATAGTCTGGGGCATGATGCCGTCATCTGCGGCAACAACGAGAATTGCAATATCGGTTACCATGGCGCCTCGGGCACGCATTGAGGTAAATGCCTCATGGCCCGGAGTGTCAAGGAAGGTAATGGGGCTTCCGTTAATTTCAACAGTATATGCACCGATGTGCTGGGTTATGCCGCCTGCCTCGCCGGAGGCAACATTTGCATGACGGATATAGTCAAGAAGGCTGGTCTTGCCGTGGTCAACGTGGCCCATGACAACAACAACGGGTGCGCGGCTTACAAGCTCCTCTTCAGTATCCACATGGTCGTCAATGAGGCGCTCCTCAACGGTAACAACGACTTCCTTCTCAACCTTGCAGCCAAGCTCCATTGCAACGAGCGCGGCGGTGTCATAATCAATAACATCGGAAACGGAGGCAAATACGCCGAGCTTAATAAGCTGCTTGATTACTTCGCCTGCGTTCTTCTTCATACGTGAGGCAAGCTCACCTACATTGATTTCATCGGGAATTTCGACCTTAAGCTGCTGTTTCTTCGCAATCTCAAGCTGAAGCTTCTGCATCTTGTCGCGCTCTTCCTGACGGCGCTTTGCAGATGCGGCCTGCTGATTCTGACGCTGTTTGTTCTTGTTGACGATTTTTTCCTTGCCGTGCTTCATATCACGGTCTCTGGTCTTTTCGCCTGCAAGCTGGTCAAAGCGCTCATCGTACTTATCTATATTGACCGCGGCGCTGCCACGGGTGTCAATCACGCGCTTCTCGGCAACGGGCTTAGGTACATGGGGCTTGTTTTCCTTTTTAGGCTCTGCAGCAGGTGCCGCCGCAGGCTTTGCCTCGCCCTTCTTTTCGGCCTTTGCAGGCTTTTCCTCTGCCTTGGGGGCAACATTGAAAACCTCGGCAATGCTTGCAATCTGATTATGCTGGGTAATATATTCAAAGATAATATCAAGCTCATCATTCTCAAGAACCTGCATGTGATTTTTGGGAGTGGTGGCATAGTCGGTAAGAATCTGACTTACAACCTTTGATGTGGTATTAAAGTCCTTTGCTACCTCGTGAATTCTGTATTTAATCAAGCTCATTAATATTTCCTCCTCTTACCGTTCCTCTTATTCATCTCGTGTGCTTTCCGTTCCTGCTTCAGCTTATTGGCCTTCAGAAGCTCACTTTCAATCAATTCAGCCGTTTCCGAATACTTTTCGGGTGCCTCGACACATAGCTCCTTTATAAAAGCATTCGCAAAACCTATATCGCATATTGCCGCCATAGAACAGCCGTTTCTACCTACGATTCCGGATATCTCTTCTTTTGTAAACGGAACTTCAATCAGCGGCACATTGTGTCCGTAGACAAAGCCTTTTGCACGGCTTCTTGCGTTACCCGACGAGTCAGCAGCCAGCAGCACAAGCCTTGCGTGCTGTGCTCTGACTGCGGCACCGGTATCAACCTCGCCGATCTGAATTGCATTTGCTTTACGCATAAGGCCGAGATAGTTCAGCGCTTTTTCGTTCATTCTCCGACCTCCATCTGCTTTTCAAGCATGGAGTAAACCTCCTGGGGAATTGCGGTTGAAAACGCGCGCTCAAGCGCCTTCGCCCTGATAGCCTTTTTAAGACAATCCGGGTTGGGACAGATGTACGCTCCTCTGCCCGCCGCCTTGCCCTTAAAGTCAAGGCTCACGACGCCCTCCGGAGATTTTACCGCACGGATAAGCTCGCGCTTGGGCTTCATTTCACGGCAGCCCAGACACTGTCGCATAGGTATTTTCTTTTCCATGCCGGCTGCCTCCTTTCAGATTAAGCTTCGGATTCGGGCTTAATGTCAATCTTAAAGCCGGTCAGCTTTGCCGCCAGACGTGCATTCTGACCTTCCTTGCCGATTGCAAGGGAAAGCTGGCTGTCGGGGACGATTACGCGGCAGCTCTTGCCGTCTTCAAACATTGTAACGCTTACAACCTCAGAGGGTGCGAGAGCTGCTGCAATGTATTCCTCGGGAATGTCGCTGTACTTAATGATGTCAATCTTCTCGCCGCCGAGCTCTTCAACGATTTCGGCAACACGAGCACCCTTGGGACCGACACAGGAGCCGATGGGGTCAATATCGGCATCGTTGGACCATACAGCCATCTTAGTGCGGCTTCCTGCTTCTCGGGCAATGGATTTGATTTCAACAGTACCGTCAAAGATTTCGGGAACCTCCAGCTCAAACAGGCGTTTTACAAGACCGGGATGAGTTCGGCTGATAAGCACCTGAGGTCCCTTGGTGGAGTTTCTGACTTCAACAACATAAACCTTGATGCGATCCCCCTCGGTGAGAACCTCGGTCTTGATGCGCTCGTTGGGAGCAAGCATGGCCTCGGTATACTCGCTGTTGGAGCTTATACGAATGGAAACACTGCCGGTACGGGGCTCAATTCTTGAAACAACGCCGGTTAGGATTTCATGCTCCTTGGAGGTGAACTCCTCATAAACAAGACCGCGCTCTGCTTCGCGGATGCCCTGAATTATAACCTGCTTTGCTGCCTGGGCGGCAATACGTCCGAACTTCTTGGTTTCAATTGGAACCTTTACGGTATCGCCGATTTTTGCGCGCTTGGTAATCTTCTTTGCCGCATCAATCTGAATCTCCAGAGCAGGATCCTCAACCTCTTCAACGGCAATCTTATTTACGTGCATTTCAATGCGCTTTCTGCTTTCGTCCAGAAGGATTTCAGCATTGTCCGCGCACTCAGGATTATCACGTCTGAATGCCGCCATCATTGCCTGGCGGATTTTATCATACATATATTCTCTCGGAATGCCTTTTTCCTTTTCAATGTCTTCAATTGCGGAGAAAAATTCTGCGTTCATGTCGTTATATACCCCTTTTTATTTTATATGGAAACGTGCAGTTTAACCTGCGCTACCTGTGACTTTTTAAGAAGAATACCCGAAACGGTGACATCACCGTTATTATATGCTTCAAGCTTACCGACTACGGATTTTCTTCCCTGATAAGGCTGATACAGCTTTGCCTCAACCTCGCTTCCGATGAACTTCTCAAAATCCGAAGGACGCTTAAGCTCTCTTTCCGCGCCTGCCGAGCCAACCTCAAACACATAGCTGTCGGAAATCGGATCTTCTTCATCAAGAATGGGATCCATCCTGCGACTTATACGCTCGCAGTCAAGAATGTCAACTCCGCCTTCCTTATCAATGAAAATGCGAAGATACCAGGTTCCTGCCTCCTTGACATACTCAACGGACCAGAGCTCGCAGCCCTCTTCCTCGACAATGGGCTTTGCAAGGATTTCAACTCTTTCGGTAATTTTGCTCATACTGATTCTCCATTTTAAGAATTGTAAAATGCTCAACAAAAAGAGTGGGCTGTTACCCACTCTCAAAACCTAACTAACTTACATTGATTATATTAACACTAAAGTGCATGTATTGCAAGCTTTTTTTGCACCCGAAGCAATTGTTCGGGTGCAAAAATTCATCTGTAATGCGCAACAAATTCTTCAAGCGTCAAATTATGCTCCATAATAAACGTTGCTGCCTCAGTTCCGACATATCTGTAATGCCATGGTTCATCCCAGCCGGTGATGCTCTGCTTGTTGCCCGGATATCTCTTGATAAAGCCGTATTCGGCGCAATGCTCATCAAGCCACGCAAAGAACTCTTTGTCCATCTTGGAATAGTCAAGCTCAGGATAATACTTATCCAGTATATCAATGCCCAGTCCTGTTTGATGGTCGCTGGTACCCGGATAGGCTACAATGCTTTTGGCAATCTCAACGGCCTCTTCATAGGTATATGTATCCTCCGCTGTAAGCTGGTTTGCCTTGCTTGTGAAGGCAAACTGCTGTGAGGCATACGCACGGTAGGCACAGCTTATGTAGGGAGAAAAGCCCGCTTCCTTTGCCGCAGCCAGAAAATTATTAAGGTTTGCAAGGGCGTCAGAGGCAAAATATAATCCCGAATTGCGTATTTCCTTTACGTTCGGTTCAAAGGTCGTGGACGGATTATCACTGTTAATCAGAATATACTGCCACTCAGTAATATCAATTTCCGGATAATCAAGACCGTCCGAGGCTTTTCCGTCCTGGCTGAATTCATCAAGAGGCCCCTGCTGATTGTCTGACTTTATAAAAGCGGAATCAGCTCCGCCGAGAATTACTTCCTTGCTCAGCTGTATCCTTGAATTGACAATGAGAACAAGCGTTGCCAGAAGAATTGTTACGGTAAAAACCCAAATTGTCTTTTTAACTCTCATTCCCATCACCTCTTTCGTAAAAATGTACAGATATTTCTTTAATAATTAGTTATAACACATAAAAGAAAAATATACAAGTAATATTAAAACGGCGAAGCATCTTCACCAAGCGCAAGCTTCAGCTTTTCAAGGGCTCTTTTTTCAAGTCTGCTGACATACGACCTGCTTATTCCGCAGATTTCCGCAGTTTCGCGCTGGGTCTTCGGCTCTCCGTTTTGAAGTCCGAATCTGAGTGACACAATTTTGCATTCTCTTTCTGTAAGCTCCGTTCTCACAAGGCTGCTCAGTTTTTCGCAAATTTCCATATTGCCGATTTTTTCAGACATATCCTCATCAAGAGAAATGATATCAAGGAGTGAAAGACTGTTTCCCTCGGCGTCGGTGTCAAGGGCATCGGAAAGACTTACATCGCCTGCGGTTTTCTTCATGCTTCTGAAGTACATCAGTATTTCATTTTCACAGCACCTGCTGGCGTATGTTGCAAGACGCACACCCTTGTCGGGTCTATAAGTATTTATTCCTTTTATAAGACCTATTGTTCCTATTGAAATCAAATCGTCTACGTCCTCAAGCTGAGTGTAATATTTCTTGACGATATGTGCCACAAGACGAAGATTGTGCTCAACAAGAACGTTTCTTGCCTCTATGTCACCTGAAAGCCATAAATCAACATATTTTTTCTCTTCATCGGCTGAAAGCGGGGCGGGAAAAGACCCGTTTGGCGACAGCCTGAGCATTAAAAGCAGTCCGCCGAACAGCATAAAGATTGATTCAAACACAGAAATCACCTCCGTTAATGGTATTCATATTCCGCAAGTCCATATTCTCAGCATTTAATACGCTTATACGACAACAAAAATAGCTGCAATTTCCTTGCCAAAAACCAGTACACGTTATATTATATTCTCATAAATTCTTCCGGAGGTGTACTATGCACAGACAAGATGACGGCTTTTATCATGACCACGGCGACGGCATTCTGCACTGTCATGACGAAAAGCCCATTGACGATATCACCGAGCACGAGGAGCATGAGCATTCTCACCACAATCACCCCCACAACCACGAAAACACAAAAGCAGTTATCAACAGACTTTCCCGGGCAATCGGTCATCTCGAGTCAGTAAAGCGCATGGTTGAGGACGGGCGTGACTGCACAGATGTTCTTATTCAGCTTGCAGCCGTGCGTTCAGCACTCGGCAGCACAGCACGGGTAATACTCAAGGACCATCTTGAGCATTGTATTACCGATGCTGTGGAAACGGGCGGGAATGAATATATCGAAGAGCTCAACAAGGCAATTGACAAATATATAAACTAAAAAACAAAAAATGCTCTCCCTTAGGAGAGCATTTTCTATGTTATTACAATTAAATTATTTTGCGTTGAAGATTTTGAAGATGCTGTCAAACGGGTCTTCCTCAACGGGAGCTGCGGGTTCTTCCTTCTTTTCAACTGCCTTTTCAACTGCCGCAGTGTAAAGACCTGCTGCAGCCTTTTCGCGCGCGGGCTCTGCAGGCTTTGCTGCCTTTGCCGCAGGAGCGGCAGGCTGCTTTGCAGTGGGAGCTTCCTCAAAGCCGGTGGCAATGACGGTTACGCGGATCTCGTCCTGCATACTGTCATCAAAGGTTGCGCCGAAGATGATGTTTGCATCGGGATGTGCTGCTTCCTGAACAAGATTTGCTGCTGCTTCAACATCTTCAAGGCCCATATCCTCGGATCCGGTGATATTGATAAGAACACCGTGTGCGCCGTTAATAGAGGTTTCCATGAGGGGACTTGCAACTGCCATGCGAGCAGCGTCCTCTGCCTTGCCCTTGCCTGCTGCACGTCCGACGCCCATGTGAGCGAAGCCTGCGTTCTTCATGATGCAGGTTACGTCAGCAAAGTCAAGGTTGATGAAGCCGGTATTTTTGATAAGGTCGGAAATGCTGGTGACTGCCTGACGAAGAACATCATCTGCAATTTCAAATGCGTTTGCAAGAGTTACCTTCTGGTCGGTAGCGTACTTCAGACGGTCATTGGGAATAATGAGCAGGGAGTCAACCTTGCCGAGAAGCTCCTTAATGCCTTCGTTTGCCTGATCCATGCGGCGCTTGCCCTCGAACTTGAAGGGCTTGGTCACTACACCGACGGTGAGAATACCTGCTTCGCGGGCAATGTCAGCTATAGTGGGAGCTGCACCTGTGCCTGTGCCGCCGCCCATACCTGCAGTAATAAATACCATGTCTGCATCTTCCACAGCCTTGGCAATGTTAGTACGGTTCTCTTCGGCGCTCTTCTTGCCGATGTCGGGATTTGAGCCTGCACCCTGACCGTGAGTAAGCTTCTCGCCAATCTGAATCTTCTGATTTGCATTGGAAACAGCAAGTGCCTGCTTGTCAGTATTTACAGCGATAAATTCTACGCCCTGAGTTCCTGACTTGACCATTCTGTTGACAACGTTGTTACCGGCTCCGCCGATACCAACGACCTTTATAGTAACAACATTATCGTTGCCTGCGTCAGCGATGAAATCCATAATTGTTCCTCCAAATATATTATTTATACGTTACGGGGAAAACCGCAGCAATAATTTGCGATTATGTTTTATTCTATAACGTTTTTTTGCGTAGGTCAATAGATTTTTGCATAATTATGTAAACAATATTTTGAATTTAGTGTTAATTCGGATTATAAAGCACCTTATTTCCCTCGGACAAATCCAGAGTTCCGGAATCGTTTGCTCCAAGCTTCTCCAATGCCGCAGCAAGCTTTCCGAACTTATATTCCGTATTGTCCTTCACGCCGAGCTTGACGGTAAAGCGGTTATCATATTCAATAACCGCATTTTCAGCATCGGAGATATCAATGGCAGATATCCTGGCAGTCATACCCCTTGACTGAATCTGGTCAAGGATCTCAAGCAGATATGCGTATTTCTCGCTGTCTTCCTGCGAAGCTTTAATCGTATCGCCAACTGCAGCTTCAGTAACGGTTATGCCCGTAATCTCAGCCATATATTCAGCATCGGATTTTTCAACTGTTCCGAGAAACTTTCCGGTTCCGCTCAGGCTCCAGAGCTCACCGTTTACGTCAATATAGCCCACGGCATTGCTCTCCTGAACGATGATCGTAACTCTGTTAGGCAGACCGCGTGTAATTGTAACCGCATCAACATAGGGCAGCTTTACAACGACTCTGCTTCCGGCTCCGATTCGGTTGGTAAAAAACAGATTATCACCTATCTGAATACCGGAAGCGTCAATGATTTCCTCGTCTGTATAGAGTGAATTACCGGTCACTTCAATTTTGCCTATCTTGAAAAACACACTCATTATGAGTATCACAGATGCAATGATGAGAAAAAAGGTCAGCGGTCTGCGAAAAGAAATATGTATTTTAGGTCTGTCATTCTCGTTTTTCGGTTTTGAGTAATAATCATTTGTATTCGGCATAGAGTCAAATCTCCATAATTATATCCGCGCCCAAGGAGCGCAATTTGTAGTCAAAATTCTCATATCCGCGGCAGATATAGCCACGGTCATGAACTGTACTTTTCCCTTCCGCTGCCAGAGCTGCAATTACAAGTGCAGCGCCGCCGCGTAAGTCAGCGGCAGTAACATCTGCTCCCCTCAGGCAGCTTACTCCCTTTACAGTTGCCGTTCTGCCCTGAAGCTCAATATCCGCGCCGAAACGCTTAAGCTCCCGCACATGAGCAAAGCGACTTTCAAAGATATTCTCCGTAATCAGTGTTTCGCCCTTGGCTTTCAGCAGTGACGCCATAACAAGCGGCTGAGCATCTGTCGGAAAACCGGGGTGCGGTGCAGTAATGATATGCTCCACACACTGAGGCTCACCCTTTGAGCGCAGCCTTACATTTCTTTTACCTGATATTATATCACAGCCGGCTTCATTTAGGAAGTGCCGTATTTGAGAAAAATGGCAGGGATTTACTCCGACCAGTTCTATTTCTCCTCCTACGGCAGCAGCTGCGCACAATAATGTAGATGCAACAATTCTGTCCGGAATAACTCTGTGCCCAACGTGCTTTTCGGGAGAGAAGCCGCGAATTACAATTCTGTCAGTACCGGCACCCGCCATATATGCGCCGAGCTTGCGCAGATACTCCTGCAAATCAACGATTTCAGGCTCCATGGCAGCGCCGAGTATTTCAGTTTCTCCCTGAGCGCCGCATGCCGCGAGCATTGCATTTTCCGTAGCTCCCACACTTCTGCAGGGCAGCTCTATGCGCGTTCCGACAAGCTTTTCGGCACGGCAGATTATTTCTCCCTCATGCTGAATTACTTCCGCTCCCAGTCTGCGCATTACATCAAGATGAATATCTATAGGCCGCTTACCCAGCATACAGCCTCCCGGTGCGCACATATGAACCTCTCCGCACCGTGCCAGAAGTGCTCCCATAAAAAGTACAGATGAGCGCATACAGCTCATCATTTCATGGGGAATACGGTTTTCGGAGAGCGTTGCGGAATTTATGTACACGTCATTATCCTTCTGTTCTGCAATGCAGCCCAGACCGCGCAATATGCGCAATGACACCTCAACATCGCTCAAAGCAGGCACGTTCAGAAGCTCCGTTTCCGTGCCGGCAATTACCGATGCCGCCAGCATGGGCAGCACGGCATTCTTTGAGCCCTGCACAAAGCAGGTACCTTCAAGGCGATTACCGCCGCTTATATGCCATATTGCCATAAAAAAACCTCGCAGATAAAAACTTGAAATTCACGTCATTCTATGCTGCGAGGTTGTTTTATGTTATTTACACAGACCGAGTATCTGCTCGGCTATCACTCTTGTTGCGTCCTTCATGGCAAGCTTCTCCATTGAATCTGCCATTTTCTGCAGCTCCTTCGGAGATGCAAGGATACGTTTAACTTCATTATATAGGTCTTCTGCCTTCAGTTCTTTCTCTCGGAAAATTTTTGCACCGCCTGCGTTTGCTACCACACTTGCGTTTTTGAACTGATGGTCATTGGTCACATAGGGCGAAGGCACAAAGACCGTAGGCTTGTGCATATATGTAAGCTCCGAAATCGTTGATGCGCCTGCACGGCAAAGTACAATGTCCGCTGCCGCCATGACTCTCGGCATATCATAGATGTATTCTCTGACGTCCATGCCGTTTGCCTCATAGTCGGGTACGGCTTCCTCAAGGGCGGTAAGCATTGATTTATAGCCCTCACTGCCGGCAGAGTGAATAAGCTTAAAGCCCGGATTTTTACCGGCAAGCTTAATAAATTCGCACATTGCGGCGTTCATATTTGACGCTCCCAGCGAGCCCCATACGGAAACCACCAGCGGCATTTTGTCACTTATCCCGAGCTCCGCCTTTGCCGATGATTTCGTATATTCGCCGAATTCGCTGCGAACGGGCGTTCCCGTTACAACGCATCTTTCCGGGTGCTTGTAATGCTCCTTGCTTTCTTCAAAGCCAAGCATGATTTTGTCAACGATGTCTGCAAGCATTCTTGTTGTGAGTCCGGGGAACGCATTGCTTTCGTGTACGGCAGTGGGTATTCCCATCTTTGCCGCAGATTTAAGCACGGGATAACAGACATAACCGCCCGTTCCTATTACAACGTCGGGCTCAAATTCCTTAATAAGCTTCTTTGCCTTTACCCTTGCTCTGATAACATTAAAAACAGATTTTATGTTGTGGATAATTCCCCTGATGCTCCTGCTGCGGCTGATATTAGAAACCCTGAGAGTTTTGATATTATAGCCGCTGCGGGGAACAAGGTCGGTTTCCATGTGGTCTTCGGCACCGATAAACAGAATTTCACAGTCGGGCATGAGCTGTCTGAAATAGCCCGCCACAGCAATTGCAGGATTGATATGTCCTGCGGTACCGCCGCAGGCAAACATAAATCTCATTCTCTTTCCTCCACATTACCCCGCCTTAACCGCGGGAATTTCGCGCGATGCGCTGAGAATAATTCCCATTTCTATCATCTGTATCAGCAATGCCGTTCCTCCGTAGCTGAAAAACGGCAGGGATATTCCGGTACACGGTATAAGATTAGTGACAACAGCCACGTTAAGTATTGTCTGAATTGCAAGGAGTGTTGTAATTCCCGCACAGACAAGGCAGGAATAGCGGCTCTTTGAATTAACGGCTATCCAGTAGCCACGTATTATCAGCAGCGAGAACAGAGTCAGAATAAGCACCGCGCCGATAAAACCGAGCTCCTCACAGACAACAGAAAAAATAAAGTCGTTGTGCTCCTCGGGAAGATACAAAAACTTCTGTCTGCTCTGTCCGAAGCCGAGACCTGTCAGACCGCCCGAGCCTATTGAATAGAGGGATTGAACGATCTGATAACCCTCATCTGAGGTTGATGAAAACGGGTCAAGCCACGTTGTAATTCTTGTTGAGGCATACGGAAACTTTGTCAGAAGCACCGCTATGCCGCCGCCTGCCGCAGCCGCAGCGGCAATGAACCAAACGAGCCTTGCTCCGCCGAGAAAAATCATTGCTCCGCCTACGGCAACGATGATAATTGATGCCGAAAAGTGCGGCTCCAGAACAAGCAGACCTACAATTACAAGCAATATCGCAACAAAGGGCAAGATGCCGTAACGGAATGTTTTCATCTTGCCTCTGTTTTTACATATAATAGCCGAAAACGCCAGAATAATACCGAGCTTTGCAATCTCCGACGGCTGCAGCGTCAGGCCGCCTATGCCGATCCACCGTCTTGCACCGTTTGCCCTGACACCTATTACCGGCACAAGCAGAAGAAGTATCACAGCAAGCCCGAGAATATGTATTGAGTACTTTCGGTAAAAGCCCATTGGCAGCTTTGAGGCAAATATCATTGCCGCAATACCGAGCACCGCAAATACAAACTGGCGCACAAAATAGTATGCGGGATTTCCGCCGGTAAGCTCACCGGGGTCATAATATGCTCTGGCATAGCTTGAGGAAAGCACCATTATTACGCCGACAGTCAGCAGCAGCAGCACCAGTACAAAAAACGGCAAATCCAAGCTTTTGCGTGATGTTGTAGCTTTCGTTTCTCTGGTTTCAAGTCTGGTGCCGCTGTATTCCATTCAAACGACCTCCCGGGATTATTATCAGAAACGATTATAAACTCCCAGGAATGAAATAATTGCAAAAACAAGGGACACACCGGTGAAAAGACAAAACAGTTCTTTTTCCTTCCACTTTTTGCCCGTCCAGCCGCCCATTTCAAGATGATGATGGAAGGGCGCCATCTTGAATATGCGCTTGCCGTGGGTAAGCTTGAAATAGCATACCTGAATGATGTCGGAAAGTGTTTCCCATATAAACACAATGCCGAGGGTAATAAGGATAAGGGGCATATCGTAAGCAAAGGCAAGCGCTGCAATTGCGCCGCCCAGGAACAGCGAGCCCGTATCGCCCATAAAGCATTTTGCGGGATTGAAGTTATAAACAAGGAAGCCGATCAGACCGCCGAGAAGTGCTGATGCGAAAATGCCGAGCGAGAGAAATTCCTCGCCCCATTTAAATGTTACAAACACAAAGAACAAACATACGGGAAGAGAGGTTCCGCTTGCAAGTCCGTCAACACCGTCGGTGATGTTTACCGCGTTTACAGTACCGACGATGATGAATGCCGCAAGAATAAAATAGAGTGCGCCGGGAATGTAAACTTCTGTATTCCAGAACGGGATATAGAGGTTTGTTTTTATATATCCCATCTGCCGAAGAAGGAGGACGAATACAAGGGCTGCAACGAGCTGTAGGAGGAACTTTGCCTTTGCAGAAAGACCTGTATTCTGCTTTTTGCGAAGCTTTTCCCAGTCATCAAGGAAGCCGATCGCTCCGAAAATCATTGCAAACACAAGGACGAATATATGTCTGAAGTCGCCTTCAAGCATGCTGGAAAAGCCGGTTGTCAGGCAGACAACCATACATGCCGCAATGAAAATGACACCGCCCATGGTGGGAGTTCCCGCCTTTGATGCGTGCCATGAGGGGCCGATTTCCTTAATCTCCTGCCCTGCCTTGACCTTTCTGAGCCATGGAATATAAAATTTGCCGACAACTACTGCAACAATAAAAGCCAGTACAAAGGCAACAGTAAGCTTTAGAGTCATTATTTTTTCCTCTTCTCTATATGTTCTGCGACGATTTCCCTCTCGTCCATATGATGCTTCTCATGGCCGACCACCTGATAATCCTCATGGCCCTTGCCGGCTAACAATATTACATCATTTTCCTTGTGGTTGTCAATTGCCCACCGAATTGCTTCAACGCGGTCACAGATTACAGTGTACGGTGTTTCCGTATCCTGCATTCCCGCAACAATTTCTTTTATTATCTCCTCAGGCTCTTCCGTGCGGGGATTGTCACTTGTTACGATAACAAAGTCTGCATTTTCGGCGGCAATTCTGCCCATAATCGGACGTTTCGTTCTGTCTCGGTCACCGCCGCAGCCGAAAAGCACAACAAGTCTGCACTTATCACCGTACCGAAGTGCCTTGAGCGCATTTTCAAGGGCATCGGGAGTGTGGGCATAGTCAATCAGAACGGTGTAATTCTCGTCAGTCGGCACTACCTCCATGCGTCCTTTAACGCCGTGTGCATCGGAAAGCGCTTCAGCGCAGGCTTTAAGACTCATTCCGAGCTTCAGACCGCAGGCAATAACCCCAAGGGCATTATAAACGGAAAATTTTCCCGGAATGGCAAGGCTTACCGCCTCGCATTCACCTGCGGTTACGGCGTCAAAGCTTACGCCCGATGCGGAAAGCCGAACATTTTTTGCATACAGCTCAGCGCTTTCATTTTCGGTTGAGTATGTAAACACCTCGCATTTTGCGTTTCTGCTGATATTCTCAAACCACGCATCGTCCATATTCATACAGCCGTATCTGCACACAGAGAACAGAATGGACTTTGCCTTTGCATACTCTTCCATCGTCTTGTGGAAGTCAAGATGATCCTGAGTGAGATTTGTAAATACGCCGATGTCAAAATCAATGCCGGCAACGCGGTTAAGATACAGCGAATGGGAGGAAACCTCCATAACAACATGAGTACAGCCGGCATCAAGCATCTCACGGAACAGAAGCTGGAGCTCATAGCTTTCGGGAGTCGTTCGCTCGGAGTGGATAAGCTCCTCGCCTATCATGTTGCCGTTTGTACCGATAAGTCCCACCTTTGCGCCGAGCTTGCTTTCAAGCATGTGCTTCAGAATATAGGTAGTTGTGGTCTTGCCGTTTGTGCCCGTTATGCCTATAACCTTCATCTGCCCTGCGGGATCTCCGAAGAAATCACGGCTTGCAAGGGCAAGACCGAGTCGGCTGTCTTTAACAATCACATAGGGAACGTCAATCTCAGGTGCCTTCTGGCAGACGATGACCGCCGCGCCTTTTTCAGCCGCCATGGGAATAAATCTGTGTCCGTCGGACTCAAAGCCAACAATGGCAAAAAACGCATCACCGGGCTGAGTTTTTCTCGAATCATAGCTGATTCCGCTTATATTCTGCTCAAGGTCGGCATGAACTTCAACGACCTCAAGGCTTTTCAGCAAGTCTTTTAGCTTCATAATCTCATTCCTTTATTTCAGTATCTTCCGAGCAAATCCTTATCGCTCGTGATAACAGTAACCTCAATCACCGTTCCGTGCTTTACTCTTGCACCTGTTTCAACGCTTTGCGCAACGATTATTCTTCCGTCCGCAAAGGCAGCAGGAGAATCTGTATGTATAAACAGCCCGTAGCTGCTCAAAAGCTCCCTTGCCTCCGAATAGCTCATGTCTGAAATATCAGGCATGATTTCAGTTGCTTCCGACGGCGAGGCATCGGCATAAATTATTATGCTGCTGCCCTCGGCAACTATTGCGCCCGGAGCGGGAAGCTGATCATCTACGGCATTTCCGGTTCCTATCACTCGGCAGTCAAAGCCGCTGTCCTTCAGCTTTTCCTGCGCTTTTGCAACGGTGAGTCCGCTTACATCAGGCACAGCCTTGTCAACAGTTTTAAGCTCATCATCGGAATATTCGGGCTCAACTCCCAGATACGGCAGAATATCGGCAAAAATCTTGCCTACGGTAGGGGCAGCCATCTGACCGCCGCTTATGTATATCCCGGATTTGTCGGAAGGAGTATCAAGAAAGGCCAGCAGTACGATCTTAGGATCGTCTGCCGGAGCAAAACCGATAAAAGAAACGATATATTCCTTTTGTCCGGTGGCTGCCTCCAGGCTTACCTTTTCGCTGGTCCCTGTCTTTCCGCCTATACGGTATCCTTTTACCGCAGCGTTTCGTCCCGTCCCCTCATTCGGATCGCCCACGACCTGTTCCAGTATGCTCCTGACCTTTGCGCTGGTCTCTTCGCTGATCACCTGTCGAACGGTCTTCGTCTCCCTGTTATAAACCGTTTCACCGTCCGGAGAGATTATCTGCCTTACGATGTACGGCTCCATCAGGTATCCGCCGTTAACGCATGCGCTCACGGCACATACCAGCTGCAGCGGGGTTATGGTGAAAGTCTGACCGAAAGATGCCGCCGCAAGCTGCGACAGATTTTTCTCCGAACAGAATGTATTCTTGCTCCACCAGATGCTTCCGCTCTCTCCGGAGAGGTCTATCCCGGTCTTTGCGGTCAGGTTTTCATCCGGGTCATCCGAAAAGTTCAGAAAACCGAAGGCCTCGCAGTAATCATAGAATCGCTCGGCTCCTACGCGCTGTCCTATATTGACGAAGGCTGCATTGCAGGAGTGCTGAACCGCCTGGGTCAGGCTCTGGCTGCCGTGCCCCGTCGTTTTCCAGCAGCGTATCGGGCTTGTACGACCTTTTACGCTTACATTGCCTCCGCAGTAAAAGCTGTCGTTAAGTCCGACGACGCCCTCTTCCAGTGCCATGGACAGGGTAATGATCTTAAAAGTCGAGCCCGGCTCATAGGTATCCGAAAGGGCTTTATTGCGCCACTGTTTTGCCTGAGCCTGGCTCAGGATCTGCGCCGCCTCATCCTTACTCTGTGCAGAGTCGATGAGCGATTGGACTTCATCGCTGACATCGAGAAAATTATTGAGGTCATAATCGCCTATGGACGCCATTGCCAGAACAGCTCCGGTTTTCACGTCCATTGCGATCGCTCCCGCGCCGTTGAGGATGTCATAGTCCTCTACGGCCTGATGCAGATGCTTTTCAATGTAATACTGGATTGTTGAGTCCAGCGTGGTCACGATATCGTTTCCGCTCACGCCCGGACGAAATTCCTCAAACTGGGTGAACAGCATATCCGTACCGTAGGCATTGGTAGCTCTGACGGTCTTGCTGTCCGTTCCGGCAAGCACCGAATCATATCTTGCCTCAATACCTTCAAGGCCATAATTGTCGGTCCCGACAAAGCCTATGACATGGCACGCCAGATTTGAATTCGGATAGTATCGTTTTGTGTCCGTCTCAAGGCGAACGCCTTTAAGGTTGTTTTCCTCCTTGAAGCGGCGGACTGCCTCCGCCTTGTCGTTTTCTATCTTGCGCGCGACCGTAACGTACCAGCTTCCGCTGCGTCCGGACTTTTCATAGATTTCGTCATAATCAAGCCCCAGGATCTGAGAAAGGCCCCTCGCGATAAGATCTCTGTTCTCGCCGTAGTTTTCTATTTCCGCAGGACTGAGATAGACGTTATCCACCGAGGCGCTGACCGCCAGCACATTCATGTTCGTGTCATATATGCCGCCTCTCGATGCGGAGCGGGGCGTTGATCTGAGCTGCTGCCCAACAGCAAGAGACTCATAAAAATCATGGTCTTTTATCTGCAGTTTGTACAGCCTCACCAGCAGAAGCACAAATGCCG
>JAZRZJ010000050.1:0-23529 GCA_045601285.1 Oscillospiraceae bacterium | reverse complement strand
GCCTAAAGTTTATGAGGAATTTTATAAACTAACATTGGAAGAATTAGACGGGGCAATTACAGAAAAAGATATTGCGGATTTTAAAGATTTATGTAGACAAGATTTAGGATTACATGTAAAGAAAAACAAAAGAAGTAACGTAGAAGTAGGACGAGCAATAGGCGAAAAGTCAACAAAGACTAGTGTTCCTTCAGCAAAAAATTTGCCATCTACCGATATGTCTAAACAAACACCTACACAAATGCCTGCATCACAAACCGCTCCAAAAGGTAACGGACAACCAGCAAAAAAATAAAATAGACGATTATTCGTCTATTTTTTGTGCGTGGGATTTTATTAATAAATAACAAAAAAACCCGCAGATGCCATAAGGCACCTGGTGCTTTTTGCACAACATCGGCAAAAATGTGCGTTGTGTTTATTCTTCAACCACGTGAACATTAATGTGCTCGTAGGTCATGATTATTCCGTGCTCGGCGAAGCTTGCACGGACATTTTCGTTAAGACCGAAATAAACGTCCCAGTAATCTGCACTCCTGCACCATACGCGGAAGGTATATTCGATATTGCTGGCGTTATAGACGTTGATGGCGGCAAAGGGGGCGGGATCGGAGAGGGCCTTTTCGGTTTTTGCCGCGGCATCAAGAAGTGCCTTGCGGACAGCTTCGGTGGCGCAGTCATAGGAGGCGGTGATTGCAAGGTCAACGCGGCGCAGAGGCTCAGAGCTGTAATTGACTACCTTTGCGGAGGTAATATCACCGTTGGGGACATGGATAAGCTTGTTGTCAACGGTGCAGAGCACGGTGTAGAAAAGACCGATTTTGCGCACAACGCCCGTGTTGCCGCCGATGTCGACAAAATCACCGACATTGAAGGGGCGGGTTACGAGAATGGTGACGCCGGAGAAAAGGTTGGTCAGCAGGCCCTGAATTGCGAGGGAAAGAGCAAGACCTGCCACGCTGAGAATGGCAACAAGACTTGTTACGGGAATACCGAGGGAATCGGCAATTATAATAATTGCGATTGCCCACAGCGCAGCGGAAAGAACGGAGCCGAGGAAGCCCTTAAGACTGCCGTCAAGATGACTCTTGTCAAGGGCGCGGTAAATTGCCTTTTTAAGAAGCTTTATGATAATAAAGCATATAATGAAGATTACGATGGCGTTGAGCAGTGAGCCCAGAGAAAGAGAGCCAATCTGAATTTTGGAGAGGTTTTCAAAAAAATCCATAGTTTTACCCTAATTTCAGCTCGGTGCACTTGTCCGAACCGAAGACCTTTTCCATTTCTTTTTTGTATTCGGGGAAATATTCCCGGGGCATGAGCGCCTGAACACAGCCGGCGAAGCCGCCGCCGTGGACGCGCCATGCGCCTTTTCCCTCAAGAAGCCTTGCGCTCAGCTCAAGACCGCTTTCAAGCTTGCGGTCATCGGTGGCGCTTGTGACAATGTTGTTGAGATATTTTTCGGAGGAGCGTCCCGAATCGTTCATAAGGCGCATATAGGCCTCGCCGTCGCCTGCTATGAGAGCGTCGCGCATGAGAGGCACGCGGTCATTTTCATCGAAGAAATGAGTTGCTCTGCGCACGGGACGGTCGGCGGTGTCCCAATGCTTTCTGCGGAAGTCAGTGGGATCAACCTCACCGAGAATTTCCTTGCCGAAGAAGCTTGCGATAAGGCGCATATCAGCGGGAATGCGCGCATAGGAGGTGTCAAGTCCCGCGTGACTGCCGCCCGTATCCGTGAGGCAGAGCGTTAGTCCCATGCGGGAGAAGTCCGCGTTTACGGGAACGATTTCCTGGGTGAGAAAGTCGATGTAAACCGCCTTTCCGAGAGAGCAGGCAAGCTGGTCCATAAGTCCGCAGGGCTTGCCGAAGTGCAGATTTTCTGCCTGCTGTGCCACCTTTGCGATGGCAACGGGCTCAAGCTCGCTGTTGTTGTAAAGGCCGTTGAATATTTTGCCTATGAGCACGGCGTAGGCAGCCGAGGTGCTGAGCCCCGAGCCTGACACGAGGTCGCTGGTGATTTCGGCATCGAAGCCGCCCAGACGCATTCCCAGGTCGTACATTGCCGAGGCAACGCCGCGCACAAGAGCTTTGGACTTGCCGAAATCCTCAGGAAAAACGTCAAGATTCCAGAGGCTTACGTCAACATCGGGGAAGCCTGCGGATTTAATGCGTATTCTGTTTTCGTAGTTGGGCTCGACCCTTGCGTGAATACCCTTGTCAACCGCGGAAGCAAGCACGCGGCCTTTCTGATGGTCGGTGTGGTTGCCCGCAAGCTCGGTACGTCCGGGTGCAAAATATTCAAGCTGCATATTTTTTCTCCCAAAAGAGCGGAGCAAGAGCTCTGCTCTTGTAGACTTATTTTCTCTTGAGGACCTTTTCGATGCCTGATACAACGCCGTTTGCGTCAACGCCGTATTTTGCAAGCAGCTCCTTGTAGGGAGCGGATTCGGTGAATACGTCCTGAATACCCACAAACTCCGTGGGAACACCGCAGCCCTCGTGAGCGAGAATCTCGGAAACGGCGGAGCCGAGACCGCCGAAAATGTTGTGCTCCTCAGCGGTGACGATGGCGCCGGTTTCCTTTGCGCACTTAACTATGAGCTCAGCGTCAATGGGCTTAATGGAGTACATATCCACAACGCGTACGGAGATGCCCTTCTCAGCCAGCAGCTCTGCTGCTTCGATTGCCTTGTGAACAAGCAGACCGCAGGCGATGACGGTGACGTCGCTGCCCTCGCGGACGATTGCGCCCTTGCCCAGCTCAAACTCCGCGTCCTCTGCGTAGAGGTCGGGATATACATCGCGGGAAAGACGCAGGTACATGGGACCGTAGTTGTCAACGGCGTACCTGGTTGCCCAGCGTGTTGCGGCGGCATCGCAGGGAACGATGACCTTCATGTTGGGGAGGGCGCGCATGATGGCGATGTCCTCGGTGGCATGGTGGCTTGCGCCGTCCAGAGCGTCGCTCATGCCGCAGTAGGCGCCGCCGAATTTTACGTTGAGGTTTGCATAGCAAATCTGGTCGCGGGCGGAGATAAGACCGAGAGAGGTGAGGAACACGGTGAAGGTGTTCACGAAGGGAATTTTGCCCACAGTGGACATACCGGCGGCGGTTGCAACCATGTTCTGCTCGGCAATGCCCATGTTGAAGAAACGCTCGGGGTGAGCCTTGCCGAAAATTGCGCTTTTGGTGGAGCCGGAAAGGTCAGCGTCAAGGACTACGATGTCCTCATTTTCATTACCGAGCTCCGCAAGCACGGTACCGTAAACTTCTCTTATTGCCTTAGGCATTGCAGTCACCTCCCAGTTCCTTCATTGCGATTTCAAAGCTTGCGTCGTCGATGGCCTTGCCGTGCCATGCATTCTTGCCTTCCATGAAGGAAACGCCCTTGCCCTTTACGGTGTTGGCGATGATGACGGTGGGTACGCCCACGGCTGCGTCTGCAACGCTGATGCAGAAGTCAAGGGCCTCAAGGTCGTGACCGTCGCATTCCAGAACAGTCCAGCCGAAGGCCTCCCATTTTGCCGCGAGGTCGCGGAGAGGCATGATCTCGTCTGTGGTGCCGTCAAGCTGCACCTTGTTATAGTCAACAATGGCGATGAGGTTGTCCAGCTCAAACTTGGGTGCGCTCATTGCGGTTTCCCAGATAACGCCCTCGTTGAGCTCGCCGTCGCCGAGAATGGCGTAAACCTTTGCGGGCGACTTCTGAAGCTTGAGTGCCATTGCCATGCCCTGCGCTGCGGGGAAACCCTGACCGAGAGGGCCTCCGGGCATTTCAACGCCGGGGCAGTGGAGATTGGGGTGACCTGCAAGACCGCCCATTTTGCGGAGACTTGCCATATCGCCGGCGGGGAAGAAGCCCTTTTCCGCAAGGTTGCGGTACAGCATGGGAGCTGCGTGGCCCTTTGACAGAACAAGTCTGTCGCGGTCGGGATTCTGTGCGTCGTCAGCGTCAATGTTCATGTGCTCCTGATAGAGATAGGTCAGGATCTCGCAGACGGAAAGTGAGCCGCCGGGGTGACCGGACTGTGCGCCGTGAATTGCGGTGAGCACGTCGATTCTGAAGCGGCGGCAAAGCTCCTGAAGCTCTGCGATGCGCTGGGCAGATAAAGCCATGAAAGTGTTCCTCCGTGATCGTTTTTCTGTGCGGGGTTCCCGCGATAGTTCAATATAAATATAGAACAAGCCCACATCAAAGTCAATAAATGCAAAAAAACTAACTTGCTTCAGGACATAAAAAAACCGCTCCTTTCGGAGCGGTTTTTTGGTTATTTTTATTCGCCGTAGTTTTCCTGAATTGCGGTATCGAAGACGTCGGTAACTTCCTTGGAGGGTGCCTTGGATACAAGGGTTGCAACAACTGCTGCGATTGCGCCGCAGATGAAGCCCGGAACGATTTCGTAGATGCCGGTGGAGGCAAGGCAGAAGAGCCATACGATGTCAACAACAGCGCCCACTACAACGCCCACACAAGCGCCGGCGTAGTTGAAGCGTCTCCAGAACAGAGAGAGGAGAATTACGGGACCGAAGGCGGCACCGAAGATACCCCATGCGTTTTCAACCATGTTCATGATTGCCTGAGCGCCTGCGCCCTCGGAGGAGGCGATGAAGTATGCAATGACGGAAATGATGACAACGGCGATACGTCCTACCCACAGAACTTCCTTTTCGCCGGCGTCTTTGCGGATAAGGGGCTTGTAAAGGTCAGAGGTGAAGGAGCTGGAGGCAACGAGAAGCTGGGAGTCTGCGGTGGAAACGGAGGCTGCCATGATAGCTGCCAGCAGAAGACCTGCGATGGCGGGCGGGAAGAATTTGCGTGCCATGACGATGAATACGGTCTTCTGTGCGCCGGTGGTGAGGAGCTCTTCCGCAACGATCATACGTGCGTAGTATGCCATGAGGCAGGCAGCACCGATGGAGAGAACAACCCATACGATAGCGACGATGGAGCTCTTCTTAACCATGGAGGGCTTTTCTATGGACATGAAGCGAACAATGATATGGGGCATGCCGAAGTAGCCGAGGCCCCAGCCGAGACCGGAGAGAATGTCCTTCCAGCTTGCAGAGAACAGACCTGCGCCGAAGTCGCAGTTGGTGACAACGCCGTTGGCATCGGTGTACTGGTAAACGGTCTGCAGTGCGCTGTAGTCGAGATTCTGGGTTGCGGCAACGATAATGGGAACTGCCAGCAGAGCAATGAGCATCAAGATGCCCTGGAAAAAGTCGGTCCAGCAAACTGCCTTGAAGCCGCCCAGGAAGGTGTAGCCGATGATGATAACAGCATAGATAACCATTGCGGTCTGCTCAGAGATGCTGGGGAAGAGCATGGTGAATACAGATGCGCCGGCAACGAATGCGGAGGCAACGTAAACGGTGAATGCAATGAGGAAGATAACGGCGCAGATGATCTGCAGGGTCTTCTTGGAAGATGCAAAGCGGTTTGTCAGATACTGGGGAACGGTAATGGAGTCGCCGGCGGCAACAGAGAACTTACGAAGTCTCTTTGCGCAGAAGATCCAGTTTGCCGCGGTACCCAGAGCAAGACCGATGCCTATCCAGATCTGACCGAAGCCGAAGGCGAGAATTGAGCCGGGCAGACCCATGAGCAGCCATGCGGACATATCCGAGGCCTGTGCGCTCATGGCGGTTACCCAGGGGCCGATGCTTCTGCCGCCGATGAAGTAGTCCTTCTGATTCTTATTGCTTCCGTTGAAGAAGAATATCAGACCTACGAAGAAAAGGATAATGAAATATCCAAGGAATACTATTACTTCTGAATTCATTGTTGTTACCTCTCTTGTGTTTCGTATGAGATAACTGAATTATAGTTTTGCTTTTTCACATTAACAAGCAGAAAACTTGTTGATTTTACTTGATTTTCCCGATATTTGCGATATACTATTAATAAATTCGATAGTTTATATATTAACATTAGTTATTTTCATACTTAGGGGGCAACATGAATATATCAAGATACGAAACTTTGGTAAAAGTGATAGAATTGGGCTCTATGACAAGGGCGGCGGAGGCACTCGGCTGCACTCAGTCCGCCATAAGCCACACAATAAACGGTCTTGAGGAGGAGTTCGGCTTTGCAATCCTCACACGATCCAGAGCGGGAGCAAGGCTCACGGACAACGGCAGACGCATAATGCCCGCCATACGCAATATCCTGAGCTACGAGGAGCAGCTTAAGCAGACCGTATCCGCCATAAACGGAATTGATTACGGCACCGTGCGCATCGGAGCGTTCACCTCCGTTGCGGTTCACTGGCTGCCGGGCGTCATCAAGGAATTTCAGCGCGACTATCCCAATGTGGACATCAAGCTTCTTACGGGCGACTACTACGATGTTGAGGAGTGGATCAATTCCGGCATGGTGGACCTGGGCTTTGTAACCCTTCCGAACAGACTTGACTGCGAGTGTCTTGCGCTTATGGAGGACAGACTGTTTGCAATTCTGCCCAATGACCACAAGTTTGCCTCCTATCCCAAGTTTCCCCTTGTAGAGTGCGAAACGGAAGCCTTCATCACCCTGCTTGAAACCTCAAACCATGACGCCCGCCGAGCTCTTGATGCCGCGGGAATAAAGCCGAACATAAAATTCTCCACCAAGGACGACTATGCCATCATCGCCATGGTTGAGCAGGGCCTCGGCATAAGCATCATGCCCGAGCTTCTGCTCAAGGGCAGACACGACGATCTGAAAATCAAGGAGCTTGTGCCGCCCTCAAAGCGAACGATCGGCCTTGCCGTTCCCGAAACCAGCAAGCAGAGCCCCGCCACAAGAAAATTCGCGGACTATATTATAAAGTGGGTTAAGGAAGAAAAATAAAAAAGAGAGCACCGAGGTGCTCTCTTTTATCTTGCGCATCGGTTCACCGCGTAGACGAAGAATCCGCCTGCCACAAAAATGGCAACGGCAAAAATGTTGGAATTAAGCGTTGCCCAGAGATAAGAAAGGACAGGCACAAGCAGAATGCAGATTATGGCCACAACTGCCCATGCGGTATCTGATAAGCCTTTCACGCAAAGACTCCTTTCGTTTTTTTCATAGTCTTTGCCGTTTTTCTGCCGATATACAAAAAGCGGATAATTTAATCATCCGCTTTAAAAATCATTTTTCAATTCCCCAGCCCGCAAGAGGCAGTCTCTGCATGGCGCCGAAGATTTTGCTTTTCATGTCGGGGTAATCCTCGCGCATGGTTTTCAGCATATCCTTTATCTCATGGCGCTTTGAGGTCTTGTCCATGGGACAGGGGTTTTCCAGCACGGGCAGCTCCAGCTTTTCCGCAAGGTTTGCGATTTTGCCCTCGCCGGCATATATCATGGGGCGGATCTGCGTAACGCCGCTGCGGTCAAGGAAGGTGACGGGGCGGAAGCAGCCCAGGCGTCCCTCAAACAGCAGATTCATCATAAAGGTCTCCACGGCATCGTCGAAGTGATGTCCCAGAGCCAGCTTGGAAATGCCCATTTCCCGAATGGCGTCGTTCAGCGCGCCGCGGCGCATCTTGGCACACAAGGAGCAGGGATTTTCCTCCTTGCGCACGTCAAAAACGATTTCCTTGATGTCGGTTTTAAGGCAGGTGTAGGGAATAGCCAGCTCCGCACACAGCGCCTTAACGGGAGTGAAATCCATACCCTCAAAGCCCAGCTCGACGGTAATTGCCTCAAGCTCAAAGTGCTTCGGATAATAGCTCTGCAGGTGCTTCAGCGCCAGCAGAAGCAGAAGGCTGTCCTTGCCGCCGGACACGCCAACGGCGATTCTGTCGCCCTCTTCTATCATTTTGTAGTCGTACACGGCCTTGCGGATAAGCCCCGAAAATTCGTTCAATTCCCTGATATCCATAGTATTTCCCCGAAATTTTATAAAACGGATTTTAGATTTGACGAGCTTTTGCGCGATTTCAAGAGATTTTGGGAGTTTTCAAAATCTAAATTAAAATTAGTGTTGACACTAATTGTTACTTATGGTATAAAAATAAAGCACGCCGAAAACAAGTATATGCGTGCGCACTGAAATTGTCAAAGATATTTAATTTTATTTGGAGGCACAAATATGTCCACAACCATGCTTACCAAGGAAACCGTTGAAAGAAAATGGTATATCCTTGACGCAGCAGGCAAGCCCCTGGGCAAGACCGCTGCAGTTGCTGCCGACCTTCTCCGCGGCAAGCTCAAAACCACCTACACTCCCAACGTTGACTGCGGTGACTATGTCATCATCATCAACGCAAAGGACGCAGTTCTCACCGGCAAGAAGCTGGAGCAGAAGTACTACCGCACTCACTCCGGTTGGGTCGGCGGTCTGAAGGAAACCCAGTACAAGACCCTCATGGCAAAGCGCCCCGAGCTTGCAATGCGTCTTGCAGTACGCGGCATGCTTCAGAAGAACACCATCGCAAAGTGGCAGCTTGAGCGCCTTCGCGTTTTCGCAGGTGCAGAGCACACCCACGCAGCCCAGAAGCCTGAAGTCTGGGACCGTTTCTAATAGGAGGTAAAATTTAATGGCTACTTATAAGTGCAAGAGACCCTATATGTACGGTACCGGTCGCAGAAAGTCTTCTGTTGCTCGCGTTCACCTCATTCCCAACGGCACCGGTGCTATCACCATCAACGGCCGTGACATCGACGATTACTTCGGTCTTGAGACCCTGAAGCTCATCGTTCGCCAGCCCCTGAACCTCACCGGCACCATCGGCAAGGTTGACGTCGAAGCAACCGTTTCCGGCGGCGGCGTATCCGGCCAGGCAGGCGCAATCCGCCACGGCATCGCCCGCGCACTCGTTGTTGTTGACGAGAGCTACCGTCCCGCTCTGAAGGCTGCAGGCTTCCTGACCCGCGACCCCAGAATGAAGGAAAGAAAGAAGTACGGTCTCAAAGCCGCACGTCGCGCTCCTCAGTTCTCCAAGCGCTGATTTTTCAAAAGACAACTCCCGAGTTTATTCTCGGGAGTTTTTTGTTTTGACGTGCGGCTTTTTGTCATCTCCGAGCGGTTGCCGATGCCTGCATCGGCGAGCGAGTGGGGACATCAGCGCACGAAGTGCCGAAGGCGCTTCGCACGTCGCGCACCCCAGTTCAGCAAGCGCTGATTCTTCAAAAGACAACTCCCGAGTTTATCTCGGGAGTTTTTTGCATTTATTCGTCTCTCGCGTCGCCCACGAAGAACAGAGCGACGGTGCCGGGACCCGTATGTGAGCCGATAGTAGTTCCGACCCAGTTAATCTCAACTCTGCCGTTTAATTTTGCGAAGCGCTCCTCAATAAGTGCCGCAACCGCCCCGGCATCTTGGGTGCAGGCGGATTGGGAGATGTAGCATTTGCCGCTGTAATCCGGCCCGTTTTCCGCGTTCTCCTCCATGGCGCTGACGATGTCCCTTATGACCTTCTTTTTGCCGCGGACCTTTGCCACGGGAACGAGATGCCCCGCGCTGTCCATGTGCAGCAGAGGGCAGATGTTCAGCGCACCGCCGAACACGGCAGCCGCCTTTGAAATTCTGCCGCCCCGGACATAGCTTGAAAGGTCGGTGGAGAAAAACCAGTGGTGGATTTTAAGCTTTGTTTCCTCAAGCCACGCGGCAAGCTCCTGGGCGGAAAAGCCGTCATCGCGCTTATCTGCCGCCATGTCCATAAGCAGACCGTAGCCCGAGGAGGCGCCGAGAGAATCAACAATATAAATCTTCCGTTCGGGGAAACGCTCCATGGCGATGAGTGCCGCGTTTCTCGCGGAATTTATTGTACCCGAAAGTCCCGAGGACAGCGAAACATGGACTATGTCTTTGCCCTGCCGGAGAAACGGCACGAAATAGTCAACATATTCCGAAACATTCACCTGCGAGGTGCGGGTTTCGGTGCCCTTTGCCAGCTCTGCGTAAAATTCTTCAAAGGGAATGCTTTCGCCCAGGTCGTCCGTATATTCTCTGCCGTTTACCGCAAAATGAAAGCAGACATAGTGAATGTCCCGTGCCTCGAAATGCTCTTTTGCGAGGTCTGCGGTTGAACAGCAGCTAAGTATGTAATCTGACATGGTAATGCTCCTTTCGCATTTGCTGCAAAGAGCATACCCGATTCTGCGGAAAATACTCAAGCTACTGTGCGAAAAAAACGCTCTACTGCGGAATAAGCAAAGGGTAGAGGGCGTTTCCGCCGCTCTACCCACAGTAGAATTGCGTTATTCGGTTTTGTTTTTCCTTGCTTTTTTAGGAATTTTGCGCACGTTGCAGGCGAGGAACACCAGAGCAACCGCAGGTATGGCGATGAGGAAAACCTGCCATATATTTGCCTCGGGAACGGCAAAATATGCCAGCACGAACAGTGACAGCACAAAGACAGAAATGATATACTCAAGACCCTTGCGCTTGTAGAAAACGCAGTCCAGCACAAGCGCCGCAAGCAATGACAGCGAAATGCCGATAAGGAATATGCGCCACTCAAGAGTGCCGAAAAGCCACAGGATAACAAAGGCGGTGAGGGCGGAGGTCATTATGCTCAGCACGGCGATTGCGATTATGACATCGGCGCGGTAGGTTGGCACGTTATCCTCCACGGGCATTCCCTCGGGAGCCTCAACTGTGTCGTGGGCGGAGAGGATATAATCCACGGAAACGCCGAAGATTTCCGCAATGCGTGTAAGCGCAAAGGCATCGGGCAGAGCCTCGCCGCGCTCCCATTTTGAAATGTTCTTATCGGAATAGTTCAGCTTTGCGCCGAGCTCCGCCTGAGTCATGCCTTCTCTTGTGCGGAGATTAATGAGATTACCCGCGCAAATCAGTCTGAGTTCGTTCAGCTCCAAGGTATCACTCCCTGCCGTAAGGAAATTCTGCGCTTATATTTTATGGGCAGCAGAGCTTCAAGTCAAGGCAAATTTTTTCTCTGTCAGGTTACCAGAGCGCCGTAGACGAGTATTCCCAGATTGTCGGCATATATTTTATCGAAATCGGAAACGGGCAGGGGATTTATGCCGAGTCCCGCCTCAACGGTGTAGCCGGGACGGTTATAGTCCTGAATGAACCAGTCCTTATAGCCCGCAAAGCCCGAGGCATAGGGAGTATCCTCGTAGGCGTAGCCGGACAGGGCGGAAAAGGTTTCCGCAATGTTCCGTGAATTTTGCGGCTCGTAATCGAGATACTTCCAGTATATGACCTCGCCCTGCGTGTGATAGGCAAGCACAAGCCTCGGCGAAAGCGACTGGGTAAAATCGTACATGGCGCGGCTTTCGGGCGCCGTAAGCGGTGCGGCTCCTACGTAATCGGCGGGTGCGGGGCTTACGATGCCCTGGGCAAATTTGTTCTGCCGCGCCTGCTCCCAGCCCGCAGGATACTGAAGATTGAGGTCTGTGCCGCGTATGTTGGCCTTCCAGCCCTCAGGAAAGGAAAACTGCGGATAGCTTGCGGCAATGCGCCTTGCGTTTTCGTAATATTCGCCCTCGGTGAGTGCGCGTGTAACGAGGTCAACGCCGTCGGGATTGACCAGCGGCGCTATGTATATGCTGCTGCGGCGCAGCAGCTCCTGTGCGCTCTGCCCGTAGATGCTTCCGCCTGAGGCGGCGGCCTTTGCAAGAGCTTCGAAAAACTTCAGAAGAACGGGTGTTGTTATCCATTCGTTTGCGTGGTGTGAGGCGTTGTAGAAAACAAGATTGTCACCGCTGCCTGCGGACATATACCACAGAGGCCTGCCCATGACGCTTTTGCCCATCTCCCCTGCGGTGACAAAGGGATAGCGCGCGGCTATTCCCCGCACAACGTAGGAAACGAGCCTTGAGGTGTAGTCAATGGAGGTCGGCACAACATCAAAGGAAAGCGGCACGGTTATTGTGCTTCCGATCTCAAGGTTAAGCGGGCTGAGCCCGGGATTTGCGGTGCTTATGGCCTCCGCTGTTGTGCCGTACATCTGCGCAAGGGCGAAAAGCGTGTCGCCCCTGTGTATGCGGTGAGAGAAAAAGCCCGTGTACCACGGCATGAGCGCTCGCTGCGTCAGCGGTCCCACGATACCGTCGGCGGAGAGCCCGTTCTGCGACTGAAACTGCCGCAGTGCATTGCGTGTGGCATTGCCGAAAATTCCGTCGGTTTCCAGCGTCCCGAAGCTTGCGCGGTTAAGTGCAAGCTGCAAAAGCTGAACGTCGGGCCCCGTACTTCCGTATTTTAAAATTTTCATTTATTCACCCCATATTTTTGCTGAGCCGCCGCGCCTTGAAAAATCAGGGGCGGCCAATTTGATTAAATTTAGCCTGCTTTATTTTATGCAAGGGTGCTCATACTTATTGACGGAGGTGAAAATTTGAAGAGGAAAATTTTTGTATGTTTAATTTTGTGTGCGGCGCTTTTCTGCGGTGCCGCCTATGCAGAAACGCTGACCGTGGGCGGAACGCCCCTGGGCATTTCCATGCGTCTTGAGGGCGTTGCCATAGCGGGCTTTTCCGAGGTGAAAACGGAAAACGGGCCGGCATCGCCCGCAGAGGAGGCGGGACTTGAAGCCGGTGACATCATCGTAAGACTTGGCGCAAGAAGCATCGCAACGGCGGAGGATTTCAGCGCCGCCGTGAGCGAGCTTGACGGAAGCACAATAGCCGTAACCGTATCACGCGGCGAAAAGCTCCGCCAGTATAATCTCACTCCCGCAAAGGATACCGACGGAGCATGGAGACTCGGCGTGTGGCTGCGTGACGGCATAAGCGGCGTTGGCACCCTCACCTTTTATGATGAGGAAAGCGGGCTGTACGGCGCACTTGGCCACAGCATAAGCGACGGCGACACGGGCTGTGTTCTGCCGCTGCATGACGGCAGCATATTCAGCGCGGAAATCATCGACGTCGTTCCCGGAAAATCGGGCGAGCCGGGACAGCTCAACGGCTGCTCCGATGAAGCCTGCGTCCTGGGGGATATCCAAATAAACTGCGTGTGCGGAATTTTCGGCACTGCGGAGCTGCCCTCGGGCGAGCTCATGGAAACGGGCGAGATGAAGGAGGGCAAGGCCCTTATACGCTGCACTCTTGACGGCAGCGGCGTGCAGGAATACGAGATTGAAATTCAGAAGGTGGAAAGCAGCGGCGGAGGCACCGCTGCGGTGCTTCATGTAACCGACGCAAAGCTGCTTGAAAAAACCGGCGGCATCGTGCAGGGCATGAGCGGAAGCCCCATAATTCAGAACGGACAGCTTGTGGGCGCGGTTACCCATGTTTTTGTAAACGACCCCGCATCGGGCTACGGCATAAGCATTTATGATATGATAAACGCGGCGGAAAGCCTTGAAAGCGCCGCATAAAAAGCACCCTATGGGTGCTTTTTGCGTTTTAAATATGTTTTAATCTCTATTAAGTAAGTGATGATTAATTCGGCAAGAGCAGGCTGCGAGGAAATTTGAGTTCCGAAAAGGCACCTTTTTCGCAGGAATACTTTGTGTATTTCAAGGAAAAGTAACGAATTCGGAGCTCAAAATAACCGCAGAATGCCGAAGATGAATTAATCAGCGCTTACTTAAAAATTAATGAAAAAAACATTGTTTGCCGTGAGCTCCTGTGATAATATATATATTTGTCGAAATATGCTTTTTAAGGCGTGGAGGTCAGAACCATGAGTAATAAAACAAAAGAAGAAAAGGAACAGCTTGCGGAGGAGAAAAAAGCCGCAAGAGAAAAGAAAAAACTGGAAAAAGAGAAAAAAGAAGCCGAAAAAGCACAGAAGAAAGCAAAGAAAGAACTGAAAAAGGCTAAAAAAGAAAAGAAGAAAGCCAAAAAAGAGAAGAAGAAGGCAAAAAAAGCGCAGAAGGACGCCGCAGAGCTTGCTGAAGAGCTTGCGGAAGAGAAGAAGGCAAAGAAAAAGACTCCCAAGTGGCTTGTAATCATAATTTCCGTTCTGCTGGCGCTTGTGCTTGCCGCCGCCGTGCTTTTCTTCGGCGTTTACAGAGGAATAAATATGTGGGCCTATGCCGAGCTCGGCGAGGGTACACCCGATGCCTCCGTTTTCGTCAAAGGCGAGGGAAGCGCAAAGTATGTGGGCAATAACGAAATAAGCCTCACGGAAGAGGGAAACTACATACTCACCATCGACAAGGACGGTGCCGTTCGCAAGGTGCTGCTTTTCGTGCGTGACACTAAGGCACCCACCGCGGACAACTCCGATGTCACCATTACCATTGACGACAAGCTCACCCCGGAGGAAGCGCTCAGCAATCTGCACGATGCCAGCGAATATTCGATTGAATGGAAGACCAAGCCCGAATTCGGTACTGCAGGCACCTACAAGGCCGAAATCAGCGTAAAGGACACTCACGGCAACAAGGACATTATTAAAGTAAACGTCATTATTCTCGGTGCCGTTGACCGCCTTGTACACGAGGCGGGAGATGCGCGTCCCACCCTTGATGACTTCATGGTTGTTGAGCGCGACAATGCTGAAATCGTCACCGATATGAAGAGCATCAAGTGGAATGTTCCCGGGGAGTACAAGGTTGAGATAAGCTTTGACGGCAAGACCTACAGCTCTGTGCTTGAGATCGTGGATACCGTCGCTCCCGTACCGGACAAAATCGTTGCCGCAACCCTCAAGGACACCGCACCCGATGCGGCGGACTTCACGCTGGGCTTTGAGGACGCAACCGAGGTAACAAGCGTCTATGTCACCGAACCCGATGTTAGCAAGACCGGCACGGCCTCCTGCACGCTGAAGGCCACCGACCTGGGCAAAAACGAAACCGAGTTTGAGGCAAGCGTAATCGTTGCCGATAAAATTATTGAGCTTGAAGCCGAAAACAAGACCGTTACCGAGGCGGAAATCAAGGCAATTCTTCCTGCTGAGTATAAGAGCTACGTCATTGACCCCGAGGCCTCCGACCTTGACTTTGAGCTTACGGAGCTCGGCGCCCACGCAGTAAGCCTTGCAAAAGACGAGAGCAAGGTTCTTGTGGCAATCATGGTTAAGGATACGACCGCACCCACCGCAGAGGGAATTGAATGCCCCTGCAGCACGGGCTATTTCTGCGACCCCATTAAGTTTGTAACCAATATTGTCGACATGAGCTCTGTAAAGGCGGAGTTTGTTGAGGAGCCCGACTGGAGCGTTGAAGGCACTCAGGAGGTTGAGATCATCCTCACCGACCGCAGCGGCAATACCACCACCGTTGCAGCCAAGGCCGTAATCACTCCCGACAAGACCGCTCCCGTGATCCTTGCCGCCCGTGACCGCTATTGCTATGTGGGCGATGCCGTTTCCTACTTCAAGGAGGTTATGGCAGAGGACAACGCAGACCCCAATCCCACCATCGAGGTCGACAAGTCCAAGGTTGACGCAAAGACCGCCGGCACCTACGATGTAACCTACACCGCCACCGACCATGAGGGCAACTCCTCCTCTGTCACCGTAAAATTCACCTTTATCGAAAAGACCGTAACCGAGGAGCAGCTTCAGACCGCTGTGGACAAGGTCACCGCCGAGATCTTCACCGCTGACATGAACAGCGCGGAAAAGGCGCTTGCGGTGTTCAACTACTGCTATGACAACATCACCTACTGGGGCAGCTCCGACAAGACCGACCTTTACGGCGAGGCCTACCGCGGCCTGACCGAGGGTGTCGGCGACTGCTACACCTTCTATGCAACAAGCTACATTCTGCTTCGGGAGATTGACGGCATTCAGGTGCTGTCCGTTGAGCGTATGAACGGCAAAACCCAGCATTTCTGGTGCCTTGTAAACCTGGGCAGCGGCTGGTATCACTTCGACACCTGCAACGTTGGTCCCCAGCACTACAAGTGCTTCATGAAGATGAACTCCGACCTTGCGCCTCTCAGCCCTCAGTACTGGGTGTTCAATGAGGCACTTTATCCCCAGGTTGCAACCACGCCATTTGTAATGCCGTAAGGATTTTTTATGAAAAACATTCTCGAATTTCTTGAGGCAACAGCCTCGAAATATCCTGAAAAAACCGCCTTTGCCGACGGGGAAAGCGCCCTGAGCTTTTCGGAGCTGCTTTCCATGTCGCGCACAGGCGGCACAAGGCTTATAAAATCGGGTGCACGGCTTCATAAAAAGCCCGTGGCGGTATTTATGAAAAAGTGTCCCGAAACGATTGCGGCGTTTTTTGCGGTGACCTATGCGGGCTGCTGCTATGTTCCGCTTGAAATGGGACTTCCCATGCACCGTGTGCGCAAAATCCTTGAGAAAATAAGCCCCGAAATCATCATCTGCGATGACAGCAGCGCGGAAAAATGCGCGGAGCTGGGCTTCGGCGACAGACTTCTGCCCGCTGAGGAGCTTTTCGCGGACTGTGAGGGCCCGGAGACCGAGACCCTGCGTGCGCAGAGCATTGACATTGACCCGGTTTACATTGTTTTCACCTCCGGCAGCACCGGGGAGCCCAAGGGCGTTACCGCCTGCCACCGCTCGCTGATTGATTACGCAAACGCGCTCTGCCCCGTGATACGCGCAGACGAAAACAGCGTTTTTGCAATGCAGGTGCCGCTTTATGTGGACGCCTGCATGAAGGAAATCCTCTCCGCAATCAAATGCGGCTCAACGGTTTATCTCATGCAGCAGAGCCTGTTTCTCTCGCCGCTGAAGGTGCTGGATTTCCTCAACAGATATAGGATAAACACAGTCTGCTGGGTTGCCTCGGCTCTTACGCTGGTGTCGGGACTGGGTGCCTTTGAAGAGGGTACGCCCGAGCATCTGCGGACGATCTGCTTCGGCAGCGAGGTTTTCCCCGTAAAGCAGCTCAAGGCATGGCAGAGCGCCTGCCCGAAAGCGAGATTTATTAATCTCTACGGCCCCACGGAATGCACGGGAATGAGTTTTTACTACGAGCTTGACCGTTCTTTTGAAGACGGTGAAATAATTCCCGTGGGCAGACCCTTTGACAACACGGCATACATGCTTCTGAAGGAAGATGACAGCCTCGCGGCAGAGGGAGAGCTGGGCGAAATCTGCATACGCGGCACCGCCGTAACCCTCGGCTATTACGATGACCCGGAGCGCACCGCCGCCGTGTTCACGCAAAATCCCCTGAACCCCCATTATCCCGAAATCATCTACCGCACGGGCGATCTGGGAAGGCTCAACGAAAAGGGCGAGCTTCTGTTCGTGTCCCGAAAGGACAGCCAGATAAAGAACATGGGCCATCGCATCGAGCTGGGCGAAATCGAGTCCTGCGCCTGTATGTTTCAGGGCGTTGAAAGCGCCTGCTGCGTGTTCAATAAGGAAAAGGGCAGGCTGTATCTTTTCTACATGGGCTCGGCGGAGGAAAAGGCTCTGCGCGGCTATATGAGAAACGAGCTGCCCCGCCACATGATTCCCGCGAAATATACCCGTATGGACGTGCTTCCCATGCTGCCCAACGGAAAAACAGACAGAAAAGCACTTATGGAGATTTGATTATGGACGAAATTCTTGAAATTCTGGAAGGTCTTGACCTTGACGTTGATTTTGAAAACTGCGACACTCTGATTGATGACGGAATCCTTGCCTCTCTGGACATAGTTTCCATCATCGCGGAGCTTTCCGAGGAGTTTGACATCACCATTCCCGCCCGCGACATCGTTCCCGAAAACTTCAACTCCGCCGAGGCCATGTATGCCATGGTCAGACGCCTCATGGACGAGTAAGCCGTGCTGTTCACCTCCTACGGCTTCATAGCCTTTTTAATTGTTTTATTTGCGCTGTATTATCTCGTACCGAAGCGCTTTCAATGGATACTCCTGCTGATTGCCGACGCGCTCTTCTATTTCTGCGCAGGCTGGCAGGGACTCATCTTCATGGCGGCAACCGTCATCGTTGCCTGGGGCTCCACAAACCTCATGGGAAAATCCATTGCGGCGCAGAAGGCATACCTGTCCTCACCCTCGGGAAAGGAGCTTTCCCGCGATGAGCGAAAGGCCTTCAAAAAGGAAAAGGAGAAATACAGAAAGCGTATATTCGTTCTCGCGCTGGTGCTTGATCTGGGCATACTTGCGGCGCTGAAGTACACGAATTTCCTCATTAACAACGTAAATTCGCTGTTCTCCGCAAGCCTTGCGGGTGTGGACTGGGTACTGCCGCTGGGCATTTCCTTCTATACCTTCCAGACGGTCAGCTACATAATTGATGTGTTCTGGGAAAAGGTTCCCGCGGAAAAGAACATCTTCCGCGTTGCGCTGTTTACGTCCTTCTTCCCCCTGCTCATTCAGGGTCCCATTTCCCGCTACGGCGATTTGACGGAAACCCTCTTTGCCGAGCACAAGGCGGACTTTAAACAGATTTCCTTCGGACTGCAAAGAATACTGTGGGGCTACTTCAAGAAGCTTGTCATTGCCGACAGACTCCTTGCTGCCGTGACAACTCTCTGCGGCGACCCCTCCATGTATTCGGGTGCCTACGTTTTCCTCGGGGCAATGTTCTATGCCGCGGAGCTCTATGCCGACTTTACGGGCGGTATTGACATCACCATCGGTATCGCGCAGGTGCTGGGCGTTAAGGTGCAGGAAAACTTTATCCGCCCCTACTTCTCCCGCAACATTGCGGAATACTGGCGGCGCTGGCACATTTCCATGGGCACCTGGTTCAAGGATTACATCTTCTATCCGCTTTCCGTTGCACCCTGGCTTCTCAAGCTCAGCAAGAAGGCGAGAAAAAGCATTTCCGAGGGCTTCGGACGCAAGCTTTCGGTGTATGTTTCAACAATCATCACCTGGTTTCTTACGGGTTTGTGGCACGGCGCGGCATGGAACTTTGTCGTGTGGGGACTTCTCAACGCCGTGTTCATTCTTGCGGGCGAGGAGTACAAGCCCGTGGCAAGCCGCTTCCGAGCAAAGCACGAAAAGCTTGTTTCGACCTTTGCCTACCGGGTGTTTGAAACTCTCCGCACCTTCCTGCTGGTAAGCTCCTTCCGAATCCTTGACTGCTATCGTGATGTGGCAGTATCGTTTAAGGCATTCTTCTCCGTGTTTACGGACTTCAACTGGAGCGAGGCCTGCGGCAATCTTCTGAACATAGGGCTCTCCGCCGGAGATTATATCATTGCGGGCATCGGCGTTGTGATGATGTTCACCGTAAGCTGCATTCAGGAAAAGCACGGTGAGGTGCGTGAGCTTATCTGGCAGAAAAAGCTTCTGCCTTATGTGCTGTTCACACTTCTGACGCTTGCAATTTTAGTGTTCGGAGCCTACGGCGTGGGCTACGATTCCGCTCAGTTTATTTACAATCAGTTCTGATATGACAAAGACAAAAACAAAAGTTCATATTATCGCCGTTATCTGTGCTGCCGCCTTTATGGTGGGGGCGGTGTGGCTTCTGGGAAAGCTCCTTGAGCCCAAGTATATGTCGGGCGTTCTTGAGGGCGCAATGACCGCGGAGTACTATGAGGAAACCACAGACCACGATGTGATCTTCATCGGCGACTGCGAGGTTTATGAGAACTTTTCCCCCGTGACCATGTGGGAGGAATACGGCATAACAAGCTATATCCGGGGCTCAGCACAGCAGCTTATATGGCAGTCCTATTATCTGCTGGAGGAGGCCTTTGAGCTTGACAGCCCGAGGGTCGTGGTGTATAACGTACAGGCCATGAAGTATTCCGAGCCGCAGAGTGAGGCATATAACCGCATGACCGTTGACGGAATGCGGCTTTCAAGCCACAAGCTCGGAGCAATCAGAGCCTCCATGACCGAGGACGAGGAGCTTATAAGCTATCTCATTCCGCTTCTGCGCTATCACGACCGCTGGAATGAGCTCAGCTCCGAGGATTTTGAGTATATGTTCAGCCGCGACAGCGTCACCGTTTCGGGCTACCTCATGCGCTCGGATATAAAGCCCATGGGCAAGCTTCCCAGCGCACCGGTGCTTGAGGATTACACCATCGGCGAAGCCTGCTGGGAATACCTTGACAAAATCCGCGTTCTCTGCGAGGAAAACGGCGCAACGCTTATTCTCATCAAATCCCCGAGTCAGTGGCCCTGCTGGTATGACGAGTGGGACGGGCAGATAAGCGACTATGCCGAAAAATACGGCATTGACTATATCAATATGCTTCCGCTGACGGAGGAAATCGGCATTGACTGGGAAACCGACACCTACGATGCGGGCCTGCATCTGAACGTCTACGGCGCTGAAAAGCTGGGCCGCTGGTTCGGTGGAATACTCAGCACGCAGTACGGTCTTGCCGACCACAGAGACGATGAGGAAATTGCTTCCGTCTGGGCGGAAAAGTGCGATGCCTACCATGCGCTTTACGAGGCGCAGCAGGCGGAGCTTGAAAAATACGGCTATCTTAAAAGCTGGACATTAGGAGAAGAACAATGAAGAAAACGATTGCTTTTATACTGGCGGCAATGATGCTTTTTACCCTCTGCGCCTGCGGCGGCAGCGAAGGTGAAGCTGAAAAGGACAAGGGCGGCGAAAGCTATGTGGCCGATTACGGTGAGCTTTATTACGAGGCAAACGGAGTGAAATTCGGTGTTATGGACTATGCCGAGGCGGTTCTTGAGGCGCTGGGCGAGCCCGACGATACCTTTGAATCCGAAAGCTGTGCCTATCAGGGCAAGGATTACTTCTATTACTATGACGGCTTTGAGGTAATGGTAAACGAGATTGACGGCGCGATGCGCATTACGGGAATCACCGTTGCCGACGATACCGTTCAGAACCCTCAGGGCGTTAAAATCGGCATGGACATTGAAGAGGCGCTTTCCCTCATGGGTGAGGGCTACACGCAAAGCGGCGCCGTTTACAAGTACAGCACCGGTTCCGCCGTGCTTATGATCAAGGCGGGCGATGACAACACCGTTGCCGCCATTGAGTACAGCGCAAGCATAAAGTAAACGAAAAATTAAAAGCACGGTAAAGCAATTTGCTTTACAGCGCTTTTAATTTTATTTGGTGTAATCCTCAAGCCGTTTGAGATTTCCCGTTTGCGGAACATAATGCTCGATTATCTCAAGCGCCGCCTCGGGTGTGTCCGCAACAGAGAAGATTTCCAGACATTTTTCCGACATGAAGCGCTGCTTCGCCGTGTGCTTAAGAAGTGTCTGCATGGGCGCAAAGTAGCCCTTAGTGTTCAGCATGACGATGGCGTGGCTCACTCTGCCGAGCTGCTTCAGCGTAAGGATTTCAAAGAACTCCTCAAAGGTGCCGATGCCGCCGGGAAGAACGATTACCGCGTCGGAATTTTCCTCCATGAGCTGCTTGCGCTCGTTCATGGTTTCGGTGTACAGCAGCTCGGTGCAGTGCTCAAAGAGTATGCCGGGCTCGTCGAAGAATTTCGGGGCAATTCCCAGAATTTTGCCGCCGCCCGAGAAAACGCCTCTTGCAGCCGCGCCCATGAGCCCCTCGGCACCGCCGCCGAACACAAGGGAGTGTCCCCTCTGTGCCATAAGCGTGCCGAGCTTTTCCGCTTCGGCGTAGTATATTTCGTCAAGAGTGCGGCTTGACGCTCCGTAAATGCAGATTCTCATAGAACTATTCTCTCAAACCGTGTCATTCTGAACGAAGTGAAGAATCTCCGGTCTGTTCATGGGGATTCTTCGTCGCTGCGCTCCTCAGAATGACAGCTTTTTACTTCACCACAACGTTTTCCCCGCCCAGCATTTCCTTGAGCTCCGCAATGAGCGCATCGTGAATTATGCACCTTGCCGCAAGGCGCTTCTTTTCCTTTTCACAGTAGATTATCATCTGCTGCTCGCCGGGGAACATTGTGAGGATAAGCTCAATGCGCTTCAGGGCGGGATTGCCGAGGGAGTCGAGCTTTACCCACAGCTTTGCCTCTTTTTTTGCCTGGGGCGCAGGCTTTTCCGCAGGGGCGCTCTTCATGACACCCAAATCGGAGATGGGACGAATCTCGTCCACGGTTATCTGCGGCTCCTTTTCGTCGCGCACGGTAATGCGTCCCTTAACGATGAGCGCCGCGTTGTCGCGGATATATCCGCCGCCGCTGTCAAGCGCACGCTGGAAGGCAACAAGCTCCATGGCGCCCGTATCGTCCTCAAGGTTAATATAGCTCATGAGGGTGTTGTTTTTCGTGGTGCGTGTGCGTGAGGACTGCACAACGCCCGCAACGGTCACAAGCTGACCGTCGGAGAAGCGGTGCTCGCTGTTTTCCGCGTCAAAGTCCGCCATGATCGCGCCTATGGGAACGATGCCCGCCCTGCGCACAAGCTCGCGGTATTCGTCCATGGGGTGACCGCTGAGATACAGACCCGTGGTTTCCTTTTCCATTGCCATAAGCTCGGCGCGGGAAAATTCCTCAACCTCGGGAAGCTTTATCTCAACGGAAACAAGGTCGGCAAAATCGGGCTCGCCGAAGAGATTCATCTGCCCCTCGATGTTGTTGCGGTTTTCCTGAGAGATGGAGTCGATGAGCAAGCCCGCAATCTGCAGAAGAGCCTTGCGCTTTACGCTGAAGCTGTCAAAGGCGCCTGCGCGGATAAGGTTTTCAACGGCGCGGCGGTTGAGGTCGCGTCCCGACATTCTGCGGCAGAAATCCTCAAAGCTTTTGAAGGGACCGTCATAGCTGCGGGACTTGATAATTTCGTTTACAAAGCCGCGCCCGATGCTTTTGATCGCCACAAGACCGAAGCGGATATTCTGTCCCACAACGGTGAAATCCGCGCCCGATTCGTTCACATCGGGCGGCAGGAGCTTTATGCCCATATCGCGACACTCGCCGATGTACTCCGCCACCTTGACGCTGTTGTCAAGCACGGAGGAGAGAAGCGCCGCCATGTACTGCTGGGGATAGTGCTTTTTCATATACGCCGTGCGATAGGCGACGATGGCGTAGCTCACGGCGTGGGCCTTGTTGAAGGCGTAGGAGGCGAAGGCAAGGATCTCGTCATAGATGCTGTTTGCCACGTCCTCGGGAACGCCGCGCTTCACGGCACCCTCGATGCCGCGGCTTTCGTCACCGTGGACGAAGGCAATGCGCTCCGCGTCTATGACCTTGTGCTTTTTCTTCGACATGGCGCGGCGTATCATATCCGCCTGACCGAGCGAAAATCCCGCAAGTCGGCGGAAAATTTCAATTACCTGCTCCTGATACACGATGCAGCCGTTTGTCGGCTCGAGTATCTCTTCAAGCTGAGGATCTTTATATGTGATCTTTGACGGATCGTTTCTGCATTCGATAAATCTCGGGATCGAATCCATCGGACCCGGTCTGTAAAGCGCGACCGCGGCTGTGATGTCTTCAAGCGAGCGCGGCTTCATCTGCATCATAAGGCTTGTCATTCCGGCGCTTTCGATCTGGAATATTCCCGATGTTTTTCCCTGCGCCAGCATCGCATAGGTCTCGGGATCATCATCGGGTACCCGGCGGATATCAAACCCGGGTTCGATCTCACGCACAAGCTTCTGAGCGTCATCAACGACCGTGACGTTCCTCAGACCAAGAAAGTCCATTTTCAGAAGCCCGAGTTCTTCGAGCGTGACCATCGTAAACTGTGTTACGACCGTTTCATCGCTTCGGGAAAGAGGAACATATTCATATACCGGGCGGTCGGGGATGACTACTCCGGCGGCATGAGTCGAGGCATGGCGCGGGATGCCTTCGATCCGTTTTGCAATATCTATT
>JAZRZJ010000049.1:0-79014 GCA_045601285.1 Oscillospiraceae bacterium | reverse complement strand
AACCTTCAGCTCCCGGGAGAGGATCTTGGCGTAATCGGTCATGGGTTCGTCGTTTTCTCTCCTAAAAAGTCAGATGAAGGCTCTTCATGGCGTCCAGAGTCTGCTGCAGCAGGTCGTCCAGCTCCCAGCCCAGCATCTGGGCTCCCTGGGCGATGATGTCGCGGCTGCAGCCGGCGGCGAATTTCTTGTCCTTGAACTTCTTCTTGAGGGACTTCAGCTCCATGTCGTCGCAGCTTCTGGAGGGACGCATGAGAGCGCAGGCGCCGATAAGACCGGTGAGCTCGTCGGTGGCGAAAAGCACCTTTTCCATGAATTTTACGGGCTCAACGTCAATGCAGATGCCGTAGCCGTGGCAGATTACTGCGTGTATCATGTCCTCGTCAATATCCAGCTCATGCAGCATCTCGTCTGCCTTGACGCAGTGCTGCTCGGGATAAAGCTCAAAGTCTATGTCGTGGAGCATACCGACAGCGGCCCAGAAATCAACGTTTTCGGGGTCGAATTCCTTTGCAAGCTCACCCATGACCTTGGAAACGGTTTCGGCGTGCTGAATATGGAAGGGCTCCTTGTTGTAGCGCTTTACAAGCTCCTCTGCCTGTTCAACGGTGGGAATATAGCTCATGGTAAATCCTCCTTGCGTTTTTTCTATAATATAACGCAAAAAGAAAGCCATTTCAAGATTTTACTTGAAATGGCTGAGACTTTCAAAAAACAGCAAGCAGCTTGTCAAAAAACTTTTTTGACAAGCTGCGCCATATCAAGATTTTACTTTAAATCACTCTTGCTGTTAAGGAGTAACCGCTCTGGTGGGATTGGGGCTGTTCTGGGGATTCGCGGTGGGAACGTTATTGCCGCCGTTGCCGCCGCCATTATTGCCGCCGCCATTGTTGCCGCCGTTGCTGCCGCCGCCGTTGGTGTTGCCGCTGTTGTTGTTGGGATTGGCGCTGGGCATTGCGCTCTCAACATCGTCAATGATGTCGTCACCGTTGTTCTCGTCGGTGATAACGCCGTTTTCGTTGTCACTTACATTGCCGCTGCCCCGGTCATCTCTGCCGCAGGCGCACAGCGCGGTGCAGAGAAGTGCCAGTACGAGTATGATAACAAAAGTTCTTTTCATGCTTTTTACCTCCAAAATATTTGCAGAATCAGTATTTGCCGTAAAGATGTGTTTTATTCGATTGAAAATAGAAATTTATCATGTTATTATTGTTTTATGAATGATTTGCTTAAAAACGAAATATACGAAGCCGAAATAACGGGCTATTCCTCCGACGGAAGCGGTGTCTGCAGAATAAACGGACGGGCCGTGTTTGTTCCGCGGACGATTGCCGGCGAAAAGTGGCGGGTGAAGATAATCAAGGTCACGGCGGCTGCCGTCTACGGCAGAGCGGAGGAGGCAATTTCTCTCTCTCCCGAGCGCCGTGAGCCCGAATGTGAAAGCTACCTCCGCTGCGGAGGCTGTGCCTTGTGGCACATGAGCTACGAGGAGGAAAAACGCTTCAAGCTCGGCAAACTCAACGATGCCCTGAAGCACATCGGTCATCAGACGATGCAGGCGGAGGAGATAATCGGCAGCGACAATGTTATTCATTACCGCAATAAAGGCATCTATGCCGTACAAAATGTTTCGGGTGAGATAAAAAGCGGCTTTTTCGCACCACGCACCCATGAGCTTGTGCCCGTGGAAAGCTGCCTCATTCAGAAGGCGCTTTCGGATAAGGCCGTCGCTGCGGTGACGGAGTTTATGCGGGAAAACGGTATTACTGCCTATGATGAAAAAACACGCAGGGGCGCCGTGCGCCACGTGTATGTAAGATGCGCGGTGAACACATCCGATGCCGTTGCCTGCATCGTTTCCGCAAAGGGCTTCGGCGAGCACACTTCTGCGTTTACGGAGTATCTCAGAGAACAATGCCCCGAGCTAACGGGCATTGTTCTGAACATAAACAAGACCGCGGGAAACACGGTGCTTTCGGGCGATTTTTATACCCTTTGGGGAAACGAAAATATCCGGGACAGTCTGGGCGGCATCGAGTACGAAATCTCGCCTCAGGCCTTTTATCAGATAAATCCTCCCCAGGCGGAAAAGCTCTATGCACGCGCCGTGGAATATGCCGCGGCTCACGGCGGCACGGTGCTGGATATGTACTGCGGAGCAGGCACCATAAGCCTTTATCTTGCAAGGCATGCCGACAAGGTAATAGGCGCGGAGATAATTCCCGAGGCCATTGAAAACGCGAAAAAGAATGCCCTGCGAAACGGAATAACGAACGCGGAATTTATGTGCGCGGACGCATCAAGCGCGGCGGAAAAGCTTCTTGCCGAGGGCATAAGACCTGAGGCGGTTGTGGTTGACCCGCCGAGAAAGGGCATGGACGAAGCGGCTATAAGGGCGCTCTGCGGCATGAATCCTCAGCGCATTGCCTACGTTTCCTGCAACCCGGCAACGCTTGCTAGAGATATAACCGTATTTAACGCCTGCGGCTATGAGCTGAAAAAAGCCACCGCCGTGGATATGTTCCCGAGAACACCCCATGTGGAAGCGGTGGTGCTCTTGTCTCGAGCCTAGGTTGAGACTACAGGACTATTGTCACAGCGACAAATTCTGATTAGGGATAATAAAAATGAACTTTAGAGAAGAATTATTTGCATTACAAGATGTTTCATATGGCGATTTTCAGGCGAAATTAACTCCGGGGATTCCCAGAGCGTTGTTTATTGGGGTTAGAGTTCCGGAAGTCAGAAAGCTTGCAAAGAGATTGGCAAAAGAGCCTGAGGCCGCTGAGTTTCTGAACGATCTTCCCCATAAATACTATGATGAGAATATGCTTCACGGGCTGCTTGTTTCCGAAATAAAGGACTACGATGCCTGTATTGCCGCTGTGGATAAATTCCTGCCATATGTAGATAACTGGGCAGTTTGCGATATCATGTCGCCGAAGGTTTTTAAGAAAAATAAAACCGCCCTTCTGAATAAGATCAAAGAATGGTCTGCATCGGAAAATACATATACCTGCCGCTTTGGCATCGAGATGTTAATGTCTCATTTCCTTGACGCTGAATTTAAGGCGGAGTATCTGGACATACCGTGCTGCGTTCACAGTGACGAGTATTATGTGCAGATGATGTGTGCATGGTTCTTTGCAACTGCTTTGGCAAAACAGTGGGATGAGGCCGTGAAATACATTGAAGATAATCGGTTAGACATCTGGGTCCACAATAAAACAATACAGAAGGCCCGCGAAAGCTTGCGCATTACAGCAGAACAAAAGGAGTATTTAAAGACACTGAAACGATAACATATTCCAGCTTGTTGGGACGATATATTCCCGTGTGCTGTGGGGGGGCGGATTTGTTTCCGTGTTGTGTGGACATTTATGGCGTCGTCTCGACACACGTTGAGACTGTGGTGCTTCTGATAAAAAGATAAAGACCGAAAATGCGGAAACTAAGCAAAAATAAAAGATGTGAGAGCATAATATGACACCGAAATATATTTTAATTCAGCTCATAGGATTTTTGGGCACTGCACTGTATTTAGCATCATTTCAGTGCAGGGAAAACAAAAATCTTTTCCGTATGCAGCTGTTTTCCTATGTGTTTTATACACTGCATATGCTGCTGCTGGGTGCCATAACAGGCGGCATCAGCTATATGATAAACTCCCTGCGCTCGTTCTGCCTTTCAAGCAAATGGAAATTCGGAAAAAGAAGCAGTATGTGCGCGGCGCTGTGCCTTTTGCAGCTCGCAGCCTTGTGGATAACATGGGGTGGCTGGATATCGCTCCTGCCCGTGATCGCAAACATAGCCTCCACCGTCGGAGGCTACACGAAAAACCCCAAAAAGATCCGTATTGCCGGTATGTTTATCAACTCGCCCCTGTGCATCGTCTATGACATTATTGTCGGCTCCTGGGCGGGCATTCTCGATGAAATAATCGGCGAAGCATCCATGATAATCTCCGTCATCCGCTATGGCTGGAACGAGCTCGATAAGATCGAGGAATAGCCCTCCCGTGCAAAATGTCGGCTTCGCATTAAGGCATAGAAGAAGCGGATGTTCATAACCGACACGGAAACCGTCGACGTTTTCGGCTTACTAACGATATCCGTAGTTGTGTCTTGGTGCATGTGGAAGCGGCTTTATAGAAAAACTGAAATAATAATTTACCGGCACGGGTGTGCCTTATAACAGAGGTTGGAGAGAATGATATGAGCGTAATTAATGCCGAAGAACTGAAGAAACGTTTTAAGAAGCTTGCAGCAGACTGCTTTGAAATCTCAACGCTTGCCTGCACGGTTACATATTTCCTTTTCCACTATGTAACCTGCGACGGCATAACAAGGGTAAAGCAGGAGAAAGCGGGTAAGCCCCTGCTTACCCAGCTTTTCGGAAATCTCGGAGTTGCAATGTTTTCCGCGGGAATAGTCAGCCTGCTGATTCCCGCAACGGTATTGGAATAAAAGGAGTGCCGGCTTATGATTATCCGTAAAGCAAACTGCGAAAAAGACGTAATAGCCGCGGCGGAGATTTATAATGAAATCCACACCGAAGAGGAAGCGGGCAGAGTGACAACGGGCTGGCAGAGAGCGATTTACCCCACGATCGCGGACGCCCGTTCCTCGCTTGAAAAGGGCGAGCTTTTCGTCATGGTCGAGGGGAACGAAATCGTCGCCTCCGCACGCATTAATCGTGAGCAGGTCGACGTGTATGCCCTTGCGGACTGGAGCGTTGACGCACCCGATGACGAGGTGATGGTGCTGCACACCCTCACTGTAAGTCCGCGCCACGCACGGAAGGGCTATGCAAAGAAATTTCTGCGCTTTTATGAGGCCTATGCGCTTCAGAACGGCTGCCGCTATCTCCGCATCGACACAAACGAGCGCAATGAGAGAGCCCGTGAAATGTACGGAAAGCAGGGCTACACCGAGGTTGGAGCCGTTCCCTGCGTGTTCAACGGAATAAGCGGAGTTAACCTTGTTTGTCTGGAGAAAACGCTGTGAAAAAGGTTAGAATAACGGTAATGCGCATGGCGCGTTATGATGACTTGATTGAAAAGTACGAAAACCCCATTGAGCATGCCTGCGATATGCAGGTGGGTAAGAGCTTTACCTGCGAGGGCTGGCAGAAGCCGGAGGGCTTCTGTGAAAGCGCATGGGACAGCGTTTCGCCCTTTGTCATGGCCCTTGCCCACGGCGGAGAGGATTTCTATGACGGCTGGATGAAGAACAAAAAATCAGCCATGATCTCCTGCAATGACGGCTTTCGTCCCGTAAGCTTTCTTCTTGAAACGGAGGAATGAACGTGAACTATAATCTTGACAGATTCAAGTCCGCCCAGCGCGGAAGCTACGGAGAGGCCCTTGCGGAAATGCGCCGCGGCCGCAAAAACGGGCATTGGATGTGGTACATTTTTCCGCAGATTTCGGGCCTCGGCATGAGTGCCACCTCGCTTTACTACGGCATACGGGATATGGGAGAGGCAAAGGCATATATTGCCGATGAGGTTCTCGGCGGGCGTCTGCTTGAAATTTCCGAGGCTCTGCTCGATATTGAAACGGACGACGCCCGCGAGGTGTTCTGGTTTCCCGATGACCTGAAGCTGCGCTCCTGCATGACGCTGTTTGCGGCGGCGGCACCTGAGCACGAGGTGTTCAGAAAGGTGCTGGACAAATTCTTCGGCGGCGAGGCCGACGATAAGACGCTTGACATTCTCGGTATTGATGAAATCTGAAGCAAGGGAAAAATTAATAAAGGGCGGCGGGCTTGCGGTGCTTGCCGCTCTGTTCATAATGTGGTGCGCCCATGAAAGACCCGATGCTGCGGGTTTTATCGCGGCGCTTGTGTCAGCGTGCCTTTTTGCCGCGGCGTGTCTGCGCTTTGTTCCCGTGTGGCTCAGGTCATGGAACGGGGAGGAAAACAGACGTACACTGCAAAAAGGGCAAGAAAAAGATGTACTGACAGCAATATTCATTTCTGTTTTGCTCTGGGACGCTGTACTGATTGCCATTGTGACGGCAGTGCGTGCGCTGGCAGGGGAAAGCAGCTCCTTTGCCTTCTGGAAATGCACCGACAGCCAGCATTACCTTGCCATTGCGGAGGACTGGTATCTTTCCGAGGGCAGCATTGACCGCCTTGTGCAGCTTGTGTTTCTGCCGGGCTATCCGCTGCTTGTGCGCCTTGTGAAGCTTGCAGCCGGGAATTATCTTTTTGCGGGAATGCTTGTGTCGGCGCTGTGCTTCGCGGGCTCAGCCTGCGTTTTCTATAAGCTTGTGCGGCTTGACATGGAAAGAGAAAAGGCCCTGCGCGCCCTTGTTTTCATGTGCATTTTCCCCGGGGCATTTTTCTTTGCCGCGCCCATGAGTGAAAGCCTTTTCCTGCTTCTGTCGCTTTGCTGTATATTTGCAGCACGCAAAGGAAAATTCCCGATAGCCTGTCTTTTCGGTGCTCTTGCGGCGTTTACGCGCTCTGTGGGTCTTGCACTCATTGTTCCCGTGCTGTTTGAGCTTGCGACGCAGAAGAAAAAATTCAAGGACTATCTGCTGCTGCTTATTATTCCCGCAGGCTTTGCGGCCTACTGCGGCATAAACTATGCCGTGGCGGGCGATGCCTTCAAATTCATGGAGTATCAGAGCGAGCATTGGAATCAGCATTTCGGACTTTTCTTCAATACGGCGGCATACCAGACGGATTACGCCATAGCAGCCCTCCGCGAAAACCCGAAGTACTTTTTCGGTCTGTGGCTGCCCAACCTGCTGGCTCAGCTTGCGGCGCTTGCGGTTATGTGCGCGGGAGTGAAGAAAATACGCGCATCGTATTCGGCATATTTTCTTGCCTATTTCTTCGTGACAATGGGCGCAACGTGGCTTCTCAGCGCACCGAGATATATGCTTGTGATGTTTCCTCTGAGCGCGGCGCTTGCTGAAATCAGTAAAAAACGGGCATACGAGGTTCTTTTTTATACGATGTGCCTTGTTTTTGACTTTGCGTACCTTGTGGCTTTTGCGCTGAGATGGCAGGTATGGTGAAAAAAGTTGCAAATTCGTAAAAATACTTCTTGCCAAGCTAAAAAGTATATGGTATAGTTATTGGGCTAATTATTGACTGAATATTATCGAATCGAAAGGATTGAACATATATGAAGCTTTTTCTCACTATTCTCCAGCTTCTCTCCGGTCTTATAGTTACTGTCGTCGTTCTTATGCAGAGCGGTAAGAGCGCAGGTCTGTCCGGCGCAATCGCAGGCGGTGCTGAAACCTTCCTCTCCAAAGGCAAGGCAAAGACTCTGGACGCAAAGCTTGCAAAGGCAACCAAGTGGGTAGCACTGGCATTCGTTATTCTCACTATGGCTCTGAACCTCATCTGATTAAACGCCTGAATACCGCAGTCAAAGGACTGCGGTATTTTTTATGCCGTATTCACTGTAATTTTACAAATGCGTTTTATTGCAATATAAGCGGCGCGGTGATATAATTCCAATACTGTGGTGCAGCGTACCATAGCTGAAACAGACTTTGATCCGAAGGGAATTAATAATTATGTGTGGAATAGTTGGCTATGTGGGCTCTGAGCAGGCGGCTCCGATTCTGCTTGACGGACTGGCAAGGCTTGAATACCGCGGCTACGACTCCGCAGGCATCGCGGTTGTATCACATTCAAAGGAACTGCAGGTAAAGAAGTCCAAGGGACGTCTGCAGGTTTTAAGTGACATTATCAACGGAGGAAAGAGCGTTGAGGGTGTTCTCGGCATAGGTCACACCCGCTGGGCAACCCACGGCGAGCCCAATGACATCAATGCCCACCCCCATCTCAGCCAGGACGGGAAAATCGCAGTTGTCCACAACGGTATAATCGAAAACTATGTGGAGCTCAGGGACTTCCTTAAGTCAAAGGGCTATGTTTTCCGGTCCGAAACCGATACCGAGGTCGTAACCCAGCTCCTGTCCTTCTACTATGCCGAGGACAGCAACATTTTCAATGCCGTGTTCAAGGTGCTCCGCAGGATTGAGGGCGCCTACGCTCTCGGCATCATCTGTGCCGACTGCCCCGACCGTTTCCTTGCCGCACGCAAGGACGCACCTCTGCTTGTGGGCTTCGGCGAGGGTGCAAACTTCATCGCCTCCGACGTCACCGCCATCATCAAGCACACCCGTGAGGTTGCCTACATGGAGGACGGCGAGGTTGCGGTCATTTCCGCTGAGGGCGTAAGCTTCTACAACGTCATGGAACAGCCCATCGAAAAGGAACACTGCACGATCGACTGGGACGTGTCCGCCGCGGAAAAGGGCGGCTATGCCCATTTCATGCTGAAGGAAATCATGGAGCAGCCCGAGGCGATCCGCAAGACCGCCTTCAGCCGCATTCACGATAACCGTATTGTTTTTGAGGATCTAAAAATTGATGCCGATTATATCAGGAGCGTCAATAAGATATACATAGTCGCCTGCGGCTCCTCATATCATGTTGGTATGGTAGGCAAGTACAATCTCGAGCGTATGCTCCGCAAGCCCGTTGAGGTCTGCCTTGCTTCCGAGTTCCGCTACTGCGATCCGCTTGTGGACGACAAGAGCCTTGTGATCGTTATCAGCCAGTCGGGAGAAACACTTGACACCATGGCCGCACTCCGCGAGGCAAAGGCTCTGGGCGCACATATTCTCTCCATCGTAAACGTTGTCGGCAGCTCCATCGCGAGAGAGTCCGACGATGTTATCTACACCTGGGCGGGTCCCGAAATTGCCGTTGCCACCACCAAGGCCTACAGCACCCAGCTTGTGCTGCTGAATATGCTGGGAATGTACTTCGGCGATATTCTCGGAACTCTTTCAAAGGAAGAGTATGACGCAATCATGGCAGAGCTTCTGCTTCTGCCCAGCAAGATGGAAAAAATGCTTGAGGATATTGAGGACATCAAGCACTTTGCCTCCGATTACTTCAACCACAGCTCCGTGTTCTTTATCGGACGCAACCTTGACTATGCCATGGGACTTGAGGGCTCCCTCAAGCTCAAGGAAATCTCCTACATTCACTCCGAGGCATACGCATCGGGCGAGCTAAAGCACGGCACCATTTCCCTGATTGAAAATGGAACTCTCGTAATTGCGCTTGGCACCTATGCACCTCTGTTTGACAAGGCGATGAGCAACGTTGTTGAGGTTCAGGCGCGTGGCGCAGACGTTCTCGCACTCACCACCGAGAGCAATGTTGCCGAGATGAAGAAGACCGTGGGAAATGTCATCTCCGTTCCCGAATCCCACACAATATTCCAGCCCTCTCTGAGTGTTGTACCTCTCCAGCTGTTCGCGTACTATGTCGCGCTGCTCCGCGGCTGCGATATTGATAAGCCCAGAAATCTGGCAAAGAGCGTAACTGTTGAGTAAAAGGTGATTTAAACTGAAAATCCGAATGATTATTGCGTGCGTGGTCTGTAAGGCCACGCATTGCTTTTTACGCTTTTTCGGAAAAGGCGCAACCGCATTGCCGGGAAAAATCGCGCTTAAGATATGTCCGGAGCTTCTGCGGGCTTTAGCAAAGAACGTGAATGTCATTGCCGTTACGGGCACAAACGGGAAAACCACCTCTGTGCGCATGACGGAAACAGCCCTCAGAAACGCAGGGCTCAGCGTGTTTTCAAACAAAAGCGGCGCTAATCTCATCGAGGGTATAACTGCCGAGTTTGTCACGCATTCTGGAATGTTATGTAAACCCAAATGTGACTGGGCGGTGATTGAGTGCGACGAGGCGGCGGCACGGCGCGTCTTCGGTGAGCTTAAGCCGAAGGCTGTTCTCATAACAAATCTCTTCAAGGACCAGAGCGACCGCTACGGCGATGTGAAAAAGCCCATGGAAATGATACTTGAGGGGCTGCGCAAAAGTCCCGGAACAGTGCTTGCGGTGAACGCCGACTGCCAGCTTACCACGGCAATCGCGGAAAGGCTGAGCAGCAAAACGGTGTATTTCGGTCTTGAGGGAAGCAAGGGGAAAAAGCCCGATGCCTCCGAGGAGAATCGCTGCGCAGAGTGCGGCGGAAGGCTGCTGTTTCGCACCGTGACCTACTCAAATCTCGGGTGCTGGTACTGCTCCGGCTGCGGACGCAAAAGACCGAAGCCCCATGTGCTTGCCCGAAGACTTGCCGAGGACAGAATACTCATTGAAACGGCTGCTGAAAAAAGGATCTGCGGAGTAAACCTGCCCGGCGTGTATAACGTTTACAATGCGGCGGGAATGACGGCGGCGGTGACGGCTGCGGGACTTGACCTTGACTTTGCGCTTTCTGCGGCGGAAAATTTCGAAGGGGGCTTCGGACGTATGGAGGAGTTTCCTCTGGGGAAATCGGGCGCGGAAATGATACTTGTGAAAAATACGGCTGCGGTCAATCAGACGCTTGATTATATAAAAACCGTGGGGGGCATGAACAAGACGGTTGTTTTTGTCCAGAACGCAAATGCGGGTGACGGCAGGGATTTAAGCTGGCTTGAGGACGCGGATTTTGAAAAGCTGCGCCGCATGAAGAATATTAGCCGCGTCATAGCGGCAGGGGAATGTGCAGGGGAGCTGCAAGACCGTCTTGCAAGAGCGGGAGTGCAGAGCGAGCTTTTCGGTAATTACGATAAGCTCATATCGGAGCTCCGAAAAGAGAAAAGCAGAATTTTCCTTTTGCCGAGCTACACCGCAATGCTGGAGCTTCGGCAGAAGCTGGTAAGAAAACTGGGCGGTAAAAGCTTTTGGGAGTAGAATTTCTGTTGTCATTTAAGGCGGAATATAATATAATAACTTTGCATTACATATGAAAAACTCAAAAGGAGAATACATATGAGCGAACATACGCTTAATCCTCAGCTGGGACTGAAGCTGAACTATAAGAGAACCTTCCTTATAGGCTTTGCTTTCTTCGGGATCCTGCTTCTGTGGCAGGTTTACGACTCCTGGTGTCCCACCTTCCTCACCGACATCTTCGCAAGAAGAATGTACGGTATTTCCTCCGCCGAACTCAAGGCGGGCGACCCTGAAAAAATCCTGAATGTCCAGTGGATAGTCGGTATCATCATGGCCTGCGATAATCTGGCGGCACTGATTCTTCTGCCTATCTTCGGCAATCTTTCCGACAGAACAAAAACCCCCATCGGCAAGCGTATGCCCTTTATACTCACGGGCACCTTCGTTGCCGCGATCGCATTCCCCTTCATTCCTCTGTTCTTCCATAACAATAACGTTGTCGGCATGGTAATCATGATGGCAATAGTCCTCATGTTCATGATGATGTACCGCAACCCCGCCGTATCCCTCATGCCCGATATCACTCCCAAGCCTCTGCGTGCAAAGGCAAACGGCATCATCAACATCATGGGCTACATCGGCGGCGCCTTCGCTACCGTTCTGGGCATCTTCCTCAAGCTCAGCGACTATATCAATGCCGCTGACGAGGCAAGAAAGGTATGGACAATCGAAATCCCCTTCATCGTTGCCTCTGTCCTCATGGTAATCTCCGCCCTTGTTCTCTTTGCAACCGTAAAGGAGAATAAGATCGAGGAGGAAATGAAGGAGGAAATGGAGCTGGGCGAACGCCTTGCCGCCGTTGAAACTCCCATTGATGACGACAAGCCCATGAGCAAGGCAAACAAGACCATGCTTCTTGCGATCCTTGCGGCAGAGTTCCTCTGGTTCATGTCCGATAACGCCATCGGCACCTACATCGGCAACTACACCATCTATTACCTGAACTCCGTATCCAGCGCCACCATGGTGCTGACCATCGCAGGCGGTCTTGCCTCAGTTGTTGGCTTTGCCATTGCAGGCGGCATTGCGGATAAGATAGGCCGTAAGTGGACAATATCCACGGGTCTTTGCATCACCGTTGCGGCGCTCATTGTCATGTGCTTCGTGGCTCCTACGGGCAAGGTCACGGGTGAGCACGGCGAATTTGCCTTCCCCGTACTGCTCTACGGCGTATGGGCAATCAAGGGCTTCGGCATGGCGCTGGTGCATAACTGCTCCTTCCCCATGGTTGTTGAGCTCTGCTCCTCCAAGAAGATCGGCAAGTTCACGGGCTTCTACTACGCCGCAAGTATGTCCGCACAGACTGTCACTCCTGTGCTGCTGGGTCTCGTGTTCAACGTAACGGGAGCATGGCGCGCACTGCCCGTCTATGCAACGATACTTATTATTGCAAGCTTCGTGGTGTTCACAAGCCTTGTTAAGAATGTCAAGGTGAATAAAATCGAAAACGTAAAGGGCCTTGAGGCTCTCGGCGCAGACGACTAAAATAAAAGAACAGCAAAAAACGCTGACACGTTGGGCGGTGCGCCATAGGGATTAACAGCCTTGAAAGAAGCTGTTTCCCGCAATACTGCGTTAAAAAGCCTCGGAATACATATCCAGTATTCCTGCGTTTTTTGCCTTGTCTTGCAGAAAACATCTTTCTTTCAAGGTGCAAAGCAGTTTTGAGCGAGAAATTTTACGTCCAGACAATATAACAAAAATACGGCAATGCTGACGCATTGCCGTATTTTTTTGTGAAGTATGGGCGGAAAAGGGCCGTTCAAAACCTATTAATCCCTATGGTGCGCCGCCCTAAGTGTCAGCGTTTTTAGTCAAAGAACCACGCGTGTCATTGCGAACCAGTGACCGATGTCACTGGTGTGGCAATCCGTCTTCTCAAAAAATGATTTATCGACGTTTTTAAAAGAGAACGGATTCCCACGACCAGTGTGCGCACTGGTCTCGGAATGACAGAAGCGGATTTTTTACAGCTCAAGAAAGGCGTAAATCATCTTCATGGCGGCATTGCTGGCAACCTCAAGGGCGTTGGCATAGGCTTTGCCGCCCTCCTCGTCGCCGTTGTCGGAAATTGCTCGGATAACGCCGAACGGGGCGCCGTTGACGTAGCAGACCTGAGCGATTGCGGCACCCTCCATTTCACAGGAGATAGCATCGAAATTGTCCACGATGAAGCGCTTTTTCACCGTGTCGCTGACAAAAATATCGCCGGAGGCAATGATGCCCGTTTCGCTGTGCAGTCCCGCCCTTTCGGCGCATTCTTCAAACTGACGAACAACGTTTTTGCAGCAGGGGAAGCACACCATGTTGACGCCGGAAATAAGCCCTATTGGGTCACCTACGGCGGAGGTGTCCATGTCGTGCTGACAAAGGGCGTTGGCAATGGCAATATCGCCGATGTTGAGATTTTTGGAAAGTGAACCGCCCACGCCGATGTTAATGACGAGGGTGGGGGAATATCTGAGTATCATGGTCTGTGCGCACATGGCGGCGAACACCTTGCCCACGCCGCACATTGCCACAACGACTTCCGTGCCGTTTAAGGTGCCGCGGACAAAATCAATGCCGCTGACGGTCTCGGTGACGGGGTTTTCCACCCGGGATTTGACATCATCTATCTCCACCTTCATGGCGCCGATGATGCCGATGAGCTTTTTACTGCCTGTAGACAAAGTCGCACTCCCTCACATTCTTCAGAACTTCGAGATAGGCCGCAAACTCTTTTTTTGCAGCGTCCAGATTAAGTGTGCGGTAATTGCCGCATTCAACGGGTGAGCAGCCGAAAACGGGACCGTCGTAGGCGAGGATCTGCTCAATGACCTTCTTTGTAACCTCAAACACTTCGGCGTGGGGGTGATTTTTCACCAGCAGATAAAAGCCTGTCTGACAGCCCATAGGACCGAAGTAGATCACATCGTCTGCAATCTCGGAATTGCGCATGAGGGTTGCAAACATGTGCTCCGCGGTGTGCATGGTGGAATGGTCCATGTAGCTGTCCGCGTTTGGCTTGCGGGTGCGCAGGTCATAGGTTACAATGCCGCCGTCAATTCGGGAAATATAAAAACCGGGCTCCAGAACATTGTGGTTTACGGTGAAGCTTGTAATGCGTTTGATTTCTTTTTCCATGGCTTTTCTCCTTATATTGCTGGCTTGTATTTTATACTTTGCGGATAAAATAGTCAATAACTGCTTGCGGCGTTGAATTTGCGAAAAAAAGATGTATAATACGTTTATCAGAAACGAAACGGAAGGCAATATGAGAGAAATCGACTTACACGTTCATACAAATATATCAGATGGCTCGGAAACTCCCGAGGACACCGTAAAATATGCAAAGGAAATCGGACTCAGGGCCATTGCGGTCACCGACCATGACAATGTGGGCGGCATTGAAAGAGCAAAGGCGGCAGGGGAAGCGCAGGGTGTCGAGGTCGTTGCAGGTCTTGAGCTGGGCTGCGGCTGGTACGGGAAAGAGGTTCACATGCTGGCCTATGACGTAGACATTAAAGATAAATGGCTCCGGGCTCATCTGGGCTGGATAATCACCGACCGACACGAGCGCAATGAAAAAATGGCAAAGCTCATAAGCGATGACGGCATAAGAATAGACCTTGCGGAGATGGAGGAGCGTTTCAGAGGCTCAAGCATAGGCAGACCGCATTTTGCCCTTTGCCTTGTGGAGCAGGGTGTTGCAGCGGACGTTCAGGACGCCTTCAGACGCTTTCTCGATCCCGGCTGCAAATACTATATCCGCCGCAGCTTTCTCTCTGTTGAGGAGGCGGCGGAAATGATACGCGGAGCAGGCGGCAAGCCCGTAATCGCACACCCGGGTCAGTACAGACTCACGGAGGAACGTATGACGGAGCTTATGCAGCGGGCCGAAAAATCTGGCGTTGCGGGACTTGAGTGCTTTTATTCGGGCTACGGACCCGAGCAGGTTGCGGAATATAAGGCATGGGCGGAAAAATACGGACTGTGCGTAACCGCGGGCAGCGACTGGCACGGAAAAAACAAGCCCCATATTCAGATGGGAAGCGGAATGCAGGGAGAGCTTGCCGCACCCTATGAGCTTCTGCAAAAGCTGAGAGAACACGATTAAAAAAGCAGCACTGACTTTGTCAGTGCTGCTTTGCTTTTAATAGATATCGTCGTTGACTTTTTCAGGGGGAATTTCAAGCTGAGAGGGCTTTTCGATGAAGCTTCTGAAAAGCTTAAAGGCCGCCGCGTAGTAATCGGTGTCAACAATGCGGTCGTCAACGGTGAAGCGCGCCTCAATAAATTTGCGGTCAAGGGGCTTGCCCTCTGCGTCAAGGTCGGAAAGGCGCTGCTTTGCGCCGAAGGAAACATACACGGGCAGAGTGCCGAGATCGTAAATGTGGTGGTGCATGGGGGAAGCTCCGAAGGAGCCCATATCGGCAACCATCATGGAGCTGTGCAGAGGACTCAGGTCCATAATCTTATCCGGCAGAAGTCCGAAGTGATCCAGCACCTTCATGAACCACATGGCAATGCGGGTGACAAATCTCGGAGAATTTGCGAAGAAGCTTGCGAAGCTTTCAACCTCGTTTCCGTCATCGTCTTCCTTTGCTTTATCCACGGCAAGATTGACCTTGCGGTAGACATCGTAAACGGTGTCCGTGGGTTCAAAGGCAATCTTCACGGCGGTGCGGTTTGCGTCAAGGCTGTTGCCGCGCTTGACGAGAAGTGAAACCTCAATTTCGTTTCGTGCAAAAATGCGGTGTCCCGCAACAAAACGGTTCAGACCGGGGAGTGCGGAAAGAACACGGACGTAGGCGGCGATGAGCAGGTGAAGAAGTCCCATGCTCTTATAGCCTCTGCCGCGCTGCTCCTTTATCCAGCGCTCGCTGTCGGTGATCTCATAGCTGTCCTCATAAAGATTGAAGGAGTCGCCGCGTGAGGACATGACAAAGGGGAGAAATCTTGTGAAGCCGCTGAGAGTGCGGATAAGACGGCCGTCTTTTCTGTCGCTGCCGCCTTTGCTGCCGTAACGTTTTGCCATATACGTAACCTCCGGAGGAGAATATTGTTCATATCATAACTATACTATTATACAAGCATATTCCATATTTGGCAAGGAAAAACAAACACACCCTGTAAAATTGAAAACTGCCGCAAAAGACGCGAAGAGCGCACGCAGTATGTGATTTTTCTGCAACATAACTGAAAAGTGCCGCATTGAGAATGTTTTCTTTTTAACTTAACGGAAAAATTATTCCCCGAAAATTGCGTCAAATCTTAAACTATTCAGTGTTTTCAATGGATTTTACGGGCTTGAAAATTGTGCATTTTTTGACTAAGAAATTGCGCAAAGTTTGTCAAGGCAAAATGCCGAAAAAGCCTTGAAAATCAATGGCTTTTTTGCTAAAATTCTCTTCGCGAAAAGAATATTTTTTATGACAAATTGCCAACGAACCATGTTGGGAAATAGGGGGGTGTGCTGATGTCATTCAATGCAATAACCTGTATTCAGGAAGCAGAGGAAAAAGCCGCAAATACCGTGGCTGAAGCCGAGGCTGAGGCAAAGCGCATGATAGCCGATGCCGAAATCAAGGCGAAGGCGGCAGGCGAGGCAGCGGCTGAAAAGGCTGAATCCGAAATCTGCGAACTGAAGGAAAAATGCGCTGTCAAGGCCGATGAAGCGGAAGCCGGAATCAAGGCCGAGACGGAAACAAAAAAGGCCGTGCTTGCGGCAAAGTCCGACAAGCAGATTGAAAAGGCCGCAATGCTCATCGTAGAAAGGATAGTGAACAGCTGATGGCCATAGTAAAAATGAAAAAGCTTCAGCTTATGGTTGTCAGGTCACAGAAGGACAGTCTGCTTGACAAGCTCACCAGACTTGGCTGCGTTCAGATTTCCGAAATGGACGAAATCCCCGCAGGTCTGAAAAACGAGAGCGGTGCAGCAGTCGATGCAAAAACCGAACAGACAGCCTTCCTTTCCGCGCTCAAGGTTCTGGATCGCTATGCTCCCGCAAAGTCCAAGCTCCTTGCCTCCAAGCCCGAAATTTCCGAGGACAGCTTCCTCAGCAACGAGGGCTACGGCGATGAGCTTGAAGCCGCCGAGTATGTGCTTCAGCTTGAGCAGAAGCTCCGCTCCATTGCAGGCGAGGAGAGCCGCCTCCGTGCAGTGATCGAATCGCTGAAACCCTGGGCAGCCCTTGATATGCCGCTTCAGACCGTGGGAACAAAGTGCGCAGCCGTGCTTCTCGGCACTCTGCCCGCGGAAACCGATTTTGCGGCAGCAGCGGCAGCGCTTGAAGAAAAGGTGCAGGAGGCCGAGCTGTTCGAGGTATCCGCTGATGAAACCCAGCACTACACGGTGCTGGTGTGCTCAAAGGATATGCAGGAGCAGGCGCTTGAAGCGGTCCGTGAATACGGCTTTGCGCAGACGGGCATAAGCAGCACCGAGGGTACTGCGGCGGAGAATATCGCGGTGTCCGAAAAGCAGCTGCTTGAGCTTGCGGAGCTTAAGAAAAAAACCGAAGCTGAAATAGTTGGATCCGCATCACACAGAGATGCAATCAAGCTCTGTGCAGACAGAGCAGAAACAGCGATCAACCGCGCCGAAGCGGAGAGCAGGCTGGCAGGCAGCGAAAGCGTTGTGTGCTTCACCGGCTGGCTCATGGCTCCCGAGGAGGAGAAATTTGCCGAGTGCGTGGACGAATTCGACTGTGCATGGGAAACAAGGGATCCCGAACCGGAGGAATATCCCGCGGTTCCCGTAAAGCTTAAAAACAACAGGATAACCAATGCGCTCAACATGGTCACAAATATGTACGCTCTGCCTACATACGACGGCGTTGACCCGAATCCGCTTATGGCACCGTTCTTCATTCTGTTCTACGGTCTTATGATGGCGGATATGGGCTACGGTCTGCTGATGATAATTGCGGCTGTGCTTGCGCTTAAGAAAATCAAACCCAGGGAGGGGACCCTTTCCTTCTGCCAGCTGCTGCTTTACGGCGGCATCGCAACCTTTGTCTGCGGCGCAATAACCGGCGGCTTCTTCGGAAACTCCCTTGAGGTCATCGGCCGCATTATCGGCAAGCCTGAGGGCTGGGGAGTTCTTCCCGCACTGTTCAACCCCATGACCGACAGCATGATGGTGCTTATCGGAGCAATGATTCTCGGTGTCATTCATCTGAACACCGGCATGGTGATAAACTTTGTTGAAAAGTGCAAGCGCGGCGAGTATGCCGATGCAATCTGGGAGGAAGGTATGCTGTGGCTTACCCTTGTGGGTATTCTGCTTCTGGTCCTCGTGGGAGGCACCGTCAGCAAGATAGTTCTTATTGCGGGCTGTGTCGGCGTGCTCTACGGCGGAAGCCGCGGTGCAGAGGGCTTCGGCAAGGTCACCAGCATCTTCGGTACTATCTACAATCAGGTAACCGGCTGGTTCGGTGACATTCTCTCCTACGCACGTATCATGGCGCTGATGCTGGCAGGCTCCGTAATCGGCATGGTTTTCAACACCATCGGCGGCATCGCCAACAGTCTGTGGCTGTTCATTCCCATATTCCTTATCGGCCACGCATTGAACTTCGGTCTGAACCTTCTGGGCTGCTATGTACATGACCTTCGTCTGCAGTGCCTTGAATACTTCGGCAAGTTCTATAAGGACGGCGGTCTTCCCTTCCGCCCCGTAACAATAAAATCTAAATACTATGATGTAGTTAAATAAACAGGAGGAAATAAAATGGAATTCTTATTTGCAAACACTGGCCTTGCAATTGGCCTTCTCGGCGCAGGTCTGGCAGCGTGCATGGCATGCGCAGGCTCCGCAATCGGTACCGGTCTTGCAGGTGAAGCAGGCGCAGGCCTCATCACCGAAGAGCCCGAAAAGTTCGGTAAGGCAATGGTACTTCAGGTTATCCCCGGCACTCAGGGCCTCTACGGTCTGGTCGTTTTCTTCGTAGCCATCATGCAGATGGGTCTTCTCGACGGCTCTGCCGCAAACCTCAGCTTCGTTGACGGCTGCCGCTACTTCGCAGCCTGCATGCCCATCGCAATCGGCGGTCTTGTATCCGCAATCGGTCAGGGCAAGGTCGCAGCCGCTTCCGTAAGCCTGCTCGCAAAGAACCCTGATCACTGGGCAAAGGGCATGATCCTCTGCATTATCGTTGAGTTCTACGCCATTCTGTCTCTGCTCGCTTCCATGATGATGCTTCTCTTCATCTGATGCGGACATAAAAAATAGACAAAAAGGCGGGACTTTTATATGAAAGGTACTGAAAAAATAATAGCTCGCATCGAAAACGAAGCCAAGGCTCAGGCAGATGAAATCATCGCCAGGGCCGAGGCGGAAGCCACAGCAATCCTTGAGGAAGGCAACAAGGCAGCCCAGGAAAAATACTGGGACAAAATCAGAGCCGGCACAAAGGAAGGCGAGGCACTGGTGGAGCACAGAACGCGCAATGCCGAGATGGAGGCAAAGAAGAGCATTCTGGCCACAAAGCAGGAGCAGATTTCCAAGGTGTTTGACAGAGCGAAGGAGCTTCTTGTCAAGATCCCTCAGGAAGACTATGTAAAGCTTCTTGCAGGCATGGCAAAGGACGCCTCCTCCACCGGTCAGGAGCTTCTGATTTTCAATAAGCGTGACAAGGCTGCCGTGGGCAAAGCGGTGGCAAAGGCTGCAAACGAGCTTCTTGCCGCAGAGGGTAAGGACAACAAGCTTACCGTTGCAGAGGAGACCCGCGAAATCATGGGCGGCTTTGTTCTGAAGCAGGGCGGCATTGAAGTAAACTGCAGTATCGAAACTCTCGTGGATATGCAGCGTGACAGAACAGCAGCTTCCGTAGCGGCTGTGCTGTTTGAATAAGCGGCGCTGAAATCCCGTGAAAGGGAGGTTAGGAATTGTCTGATAAAAAGTGCGAAAAGGAAAAATATCTGTTTCTGTCCGCACATTTGAGAGCCAGAGAAGCAAAAATGCTCACCGCGGAAAAGGCGTCAAGACTGCTTGATGCAGTAAGCTTTGACGAGGCGGCAAAGCAGCTTTGCGAATGTGGCTATGAGGATATGTCCGGAATGAGCGTGGGTGAGATTTCCGATGCACTGAACGCACGCAAGGGAGCGGTGTTCAAGGATATCACCAATCTTCTGCCGGATAAGGAAATAGCGGATATTTTCCGCATCAAGTATGATTACCACAACGCCAAGGTTCTTATTAAGGCCGAGGCAATGAGCAGCGAGAGAGCTGACCTTTTAAGCAGCGCGGGACGCATGACTCCCGAGGCAATCTCCACGGCATACAGAGAAGAAAACTTTGTTTTCTGCCCCGATGTTCTGGCAAAGGCCATGATGGAAGCCAAGCGTGTTTTAAACCGCAGCGAAAATCCTCAGCTGGCAGACTTCATTTTGGACAAGGCGTGCTTTGCCGAGCTCAGTGCGGTTTCCGAAAAGCTGGGCAGCAGGTTCATCAAGGGCTATGTTGAAATTCTCATCGACTGCGCCAATCTCAAAACCGCAGTCCGCTGCATGAGAATGAACAAGACTGCCGACTTCATGCGCAATGCACTTATCCCCGGCGGCAGCGTTTTTACCGAGCGTATCGCTTCGGCAAACTCCCCCGAGGCACTTTCCGCGGCATTCGGCGTTTCAAAGCTTAAGGCAGCAGCCGCAAAGGGCGCCGAGTCTGTCAGCGGCGGCAGAATGACCGCCTTCGAGCTTGCCTGCGACAACTCGGTCATGACCTATCTCAAGGACGCAAAGCTTGTATCCTTCGGCGAGGCAACAGCAGTTGCATACCTTGCGGGCTTCGAGGCTGAGCTCACCGCTGTGCGCATGATTCTTACGGGCATGAAGGCGGGCATCTCACCCGACACAATCCGTGAAAGGCTGCGTGATTTCTATGCTTAAAATTGCAGTTGTGGGCGGACACGAAACGGTCATGGGCTTCAAGGCTCTCGGACTGGACGCGTTCCCCGTATCCGATCCCGCGGAGGCAAAGAAGGTTCTCCGCAGCATTACCCGTGAAGATGAGGATTACGCCATAATTTACCTTGAGGAAAATCTGGCGGAGCCTCTCAAAGCGGAAATCGATAAATATAAGGACAGTCCCACCCCCGCAATCATTCTGATTCCGGGCAGGGAAGGCTCACTGGGTCTGGGACTCACGGCGCTGAATGCTGCCGTTGAACGTGCGGTAGGCACGAACATCCTTGAAAATAATTAAGAAAGTCAGGTAGCTATATGAGCGGAACTATATTAAAAGTATCCGGCCCTCTGGTTGTCGCTGATGGACTTGCAGAAGCAAACGTTTCCGACGTTGTCAGAGTCGGCAGCCAGCGTCTGATCGGCGAAATTCTTCAGATGACCGGCGACAGTGCATCTATCCAGGTTTACGAGGAGACCTCCGGTCTCGGACCCGGTGCCGCTGTTGAATCCACCGGAATGCCCATGTCCGTCGAGCTCGGACCCGGCATGCTGGAAAATATCTATGACGGTATCCAGCGTCCTCTGCCTGAAATCCGTGAGATTGCAGGCTCCGTCATCACCCGCGGTGTTGACGTTCCCGCACTGAACCGCAGCAAGAAGTGGGACTTTGTTCCCGTTGCAAAGGCGGGCGACAAGCTCATCGGCGGTGACGTACTCGGTACCGTTCAGGAAACCACCGCAATAAGCCATAAGATTATGGTCCCCCCCGATAAGAAGGGTACCGTGGTTGAAATCAAGGCAGGCAGCTTCACAGTTACCGAAGTCGTTGCGGTCCTTGAAGACGATAAGGGCGAAAAGTTCGAGCTGACCATGATGCAGAAGTGGCCCGTACGTATCAACCGTCCCTACACCAAGAAATTCATGCCCAGCCGTCCCATGAACTCCGGACAGCGCATCATTGATACTCTGTTCCCCATCGCAAAGGGCGGCACCGCCGCAGTCCCCGGTCCCTTCGGCTCCGGCAAGACCGTTGTTCAGCACCAGCTGGCAAAGTGGTCCGACGTTGACATCGTTGTCTACATCGGCTGCGGCGAACGCGGCAACGAAATGACCGACGTTCTCATGGAGTTCCCCGAGCTGACCGACCCCCGCAACGGTGAACCCCTCATGAAGAGAACCGTTCTTATTGCAAACACCTCTGATATGCCCGTTGCAGCACGTGAGGCTTCCATCTACACCGGCATTACCATCGCAGAGTATTTTCGTGACATGGGCTATGACGTTGCGGTTCTTGCAGACTCCACTTCCCGCTGGGCAGAGGCCCTCCGTGAAATGTCCGGCCGTCTGGAAGAGATGCCCGGCGAAGAAGGCTATCCCGCATACCTGGCATCACGTATCGCCCAGTTCTATGAAAGAGCGGGCTGCGTAGAGTGCCTCGGCTCTGATGAACGCCGCGGCTCTGTCACCGCAATCGGCGCTGTTTCACCTCCGGGCGGCGATATTTCAGAGCCTGTTTCCCAGGCCACAATGCGTATCGTCAAGGTCTTCTGGGCTCTGGACTCCAGCCTTGCCTACGCACGTCACTTCCCCGCAATCAACTGGCTTACCTCCTACTCTCTGTATGTTGACACTCTGGCCTCCTGGTACAACGAGGAGTTCGGAGCTGTCTACATGGCAAATCGCGACAAGGCAATGCATATTCTGCAGGAAGAGAATGAGCTTCAGGAGATCGTACGACTTGTCGGTCAGGACGCGCTGAGCGCAGGCGACCGTCTTACCATGGAAACCGCAAAAATGATCCGCGAGGACTTCCTGCAGCAGAACGCCTTCGTGGACGAGGACGCATACTCCTCCTACGCAAAGCAGTTTAAGCTTCTTGACATGATTCTCAAGTTTGACGAAATGAGCCGTGCGGCACTGGACAAGGGCGCCGACATGAAGGGTCTCTTCGCAATCAGCGCACGCGAAAAGATCGGTCGTGCAAAGATGGTTGCTCCCGACAAATACGAGGCAGAATTTGCCGCAATCGTTGCTGATATGAAGAACGAAATCGATGCAGTTATTGCCGGAGGTGAGGACGCATGATTAAGAATTTTAAAACCATTAAAGAGGTTGCGAGTCCTCTGATGGCAGTCGTCCAGGTTGACGGCGTAACCTACGACGAGCTTGCTGAAATCGAGCTTCCCACCGGTGAAGTCCGTCTGGGCAAGGTTCTTGAGGTTGAAGGCGACAAGGCTGTTGTTCAGCTCTTCGACTCCGCCCAGGGCATCAACGTTGCGAACACCAAGGTACGCTTCCTCGGTCACCCTCTGGAGCTTGCTGTTTCCGAGGATATGCTGGGCCGCGTATTCAACGGCATGGGCAAGCCCATTGACGGCGGCCCCGAAATTCTTGCCGAGGCACACCGCGATATTAACGGTCTGCCTATGAACCCCGCAGCCCGTGCATACCCCGCAGAATTCATTCAGACCGGTGTTTCCACCATCGACGGTCTGAACACTCTTGTCAGAGGTCAGAAGCTTCCTATCTTCTCCGCCTCCGGTCTGCCCCACGCGGCACTTGCAGCCCAGATCGCACGTCAGGCAAAGGTTCTGGGCGACGGCGAAAGCTTCGCCGTTGTATTCGCCGCAGTAGGTATCACCTTCGAGGAAAGCGAATACTTCATCAACGACTTCAAGCGCACCGGCGCAATTGACCGTACCGTTGTTTTCTCCAACCTTGCAAACGACCCCGCGGTTGAGCGTATCGCTACTCCCCGTATGGCGCTGACCGCTGCCGAGTACCTTGCATTCGAGAAGGATATGCAGGTTCTGGTCATCATCACCGATATCACCAACTACGCAGAAGCTCTGCGTGAGGTTTCCGCAGCAAAGAAGGAAGTACCCGGCCGCCGCGGCTATCCCGGCTACCTGTACACCGACCTTGCGACCATGTATGAACGTGCCGGCCGCCGCATCGGTAAGAAGGGCTCCATCACCATGATTCCCATTCTGACCATGCCCGAGGACGACAAGACCCACCCCATTCCCGACCTTACGGGCTACATCACCGAGGGTCAGATTATCCTCAGCCGTGACCTGCACCGCAAGGGCATCGTTCCTCCCGTTGACGTTCTGCCTTCTCTGAGCCGTCTGAAAGATAAGGGTATCGGTGCAGGCAAGACCCGCGAGGACCACTCCGGCACCATGAACCAGCTCTTCGCCGCATACTCCCGCGGCAAAGACGCAAAGGAACTCATGACGATCCTCGGTGAAGCCGCACTGAGCGATGACGACAAGCAGTTTGCAAGGTTTGCCGACGAGTTTGAAAAGCGCTACGTCAATCAGGGCAATGACACCAACCGCAGCATCGAGGAAACTCTCGATCTGGGCTGGGATCTGCTGAAGCTTCTGCCCAGAGCGGAACTGAAGAGAATCAAACCAGAGCTCATCGAAAAGTACATGAAGTAAGGGGGAAGAAATTTGGCAAGCACCACAATTACCCCCACCAGAATGGTGCTGAAACAGCTCAAAGGCAGACTTAAAACCGCACGCCGCGGTCACAAGCTTATGAAAGATAAGCGCGATGAGCTGATGCGCCGGTTTCTGGAGATTGTACGTGTGAACAAGGAGCTGCGCGAGCGCGTAGAAAAGGGTCTCACAAATGCTTTCGCGGCACAGCAGGTGGCAAGCTCCGTCATGTCACCGGAAATGCTGGAGCAGGCACTTCTGTATCCCCGCCAGAGCGTTGAGCTTGACATGAAGTTCAAAAACATCATGAGCGTCAACGTTCCGGAGTATTCCTTCCACACCAAGAATAACGACCCCTCTGAGATTTACCCCTACGGCTTTGCACAGACCAGCGGCGAGCTTGACGATGCCCTGGACGAGCTGGCAAGAGTTTTCGAGGATATGCTTGAGCTTGCGCAGGTTGAAAAGACCATGCAGCTGCTTGCGGAGGAGATTGAAAAAACCCGCCGCAGAGTCAATGCTCTTGAGTATGTCATGATTCCCGAGCTTGAGGAGAATATCAAGTATATCTCCATGAAGCTTGAGGAAAACGAAAACGCCACAAAGGTAAGACTTCTGAAGGTCAAGGAAATGGTTCTTCAGAACGCACACGACTTTAAGTAACAAAAAATCCCGACCGTGAGGTCGGGATTTTTTGTTACTCAAATTCAGTTGTAAATAATCAGTCCCATGAATACACAGGGTTCATCACTGCGGTTTACTATTCCGTGACCTTCGCCGTCGGGACAGAAGGCGGAGTCTCCGGCCTTGAGTGTTACGACATTTCCGTTGTCGCTGTATTCGGCCTCGCCGGAAAGCACATAATAAAATTCACCGTCGCCCTTATGCGTGTGATAGCCAAGACCGCAGTCCTTCTCCAGCGTTACCACGGAGAAAACGCGCCCTTTGCCGTAAAGCTCCTCGGGTTTTTCGATAATGCGCTTGAAAATTACCTGGCCGTCGGCGCCGAACACCTTTTCAACGACGTCGATTCTGTGCTCATCATTTCTTCTGACCATTACATTCCCAGCTCCTCGTCGATGAGAACGACCTCAAGCTTCTGCATGTCCATCATGGGACCCCAGAGTACCAGCATGGCATTGCAGATGCGTCCGGGACTCTTGCAGTCGTGGCATTTTCCGTCCAGCTTGCAGGGTGTTTTTCCCTCAAAGCGTTTACAGTTCTGCACCGCGGCAACGTTGCGTGCGCGGTAAACCGCGGACTCAAAATCGGGGCAGATTTTGTTTGTGCCTGCCACGATGTAAACGCGCTTTTTTCCGAACACAAGACCTGCAAGGCGGTTGCCGCGTCCGTCGATGTTGACGATTTCGCCGTTCTCGGAAATGGCGTTTGCGGAGGAAATGAACACCTCGGAGGCGTTCTCTTTTTCGAGGGTTTCAAAGCCCGGCTCACGCCAGTGCCAGAACACCTCATTGCCCTGCGCTTTCAGCAGGTCATACAGACCCATCTGGTCGGCGGTCTTGCAGCCGCCTATACCTACGGTGGTGTTTTTAATTTCGCCGCAGAGATACTCGGCGGCCTCTTCCTTTGTTGCAAAACGGCTTACGTCAAAGTGACGGGCCTTAAGACTGCTTACGGTTTTTTCAATGTCCACGGTGTGACCTCCCCATAGCTTATATGAGGAAATTATACATCATACCGCTTTACATATCAAGCCGCTTTTCAAGCTCCTTTACGAGCGAGGCGGCGGAGGCGGAAAGCTCTCTGGCAAGCTCGGCGTCCCCGGAGTTTGCGCGTATGCAGAGTGCGGCGGTGTCGGGCATCGGGAAAACCGAAAGCTCAAAGTCGGAGCCGCGAAGCCAAAGACCGTCGGAAAAATCCGCGCCCAAGTCCATAAAAACCGCAGAGACGGAATCCATGAGACGCGCTCTGTCGCGGCAGATGACCTGTTCGCCCTCGGTGTCTGTCTCGGAGCTTTCCTCCTGCGGAGTGCTCTCAAAGCCGCCGCATTTTTCAATTTGCAGTCTGTCCTCAAGAGCGTCCACACAGCACTGGTAGTAGCATTTCGGCGTGCCTATATCGCACCAGTAGCCGTCGGCAACATAGCCGAAAAGCTTCTGCTTTTCCTTAAGCAGAAGGGGAAAGAGGTCTTTGGCAAAATCAAAAACCTCGCCTTCCGGCACATGAGCCATGGCGCTGGGAGAAATAATATAAATGCCCGTGTTCACAAGGTTTGTAACGACCCTGCGCCAGTCGGGTTTTTCTATAAAGCTGTGTACGCAGCCGTCCCTGCCGCAGAGGGCAAGTCCGTAGCGCAGAGGCTCGGGGTGCGGATACAGCGCGATTGAAACAGCGGGTCGGCGCTTTTCGTGCTGGGCTATGAAATCCGACAAATCAAAATCGCAGATTGCGTCGCCGCTTATGACGAGAAAGTCCTCGCCATCGTAAAAATCCCCGCAGTTTTTAACACCGCCGGCAGTTCCGAGGGCCTCGGTTTCCACGCGATACTGCATGGAAACGCCGAATTTTTCACCGTTTCCGAAATATCCCTCAATTTCTTCCGGACGGTATTTCAGCGCACAGCATATGTCGGTAATTCCGTGCTTTTTCAGAAGCAGAACAATGTGCTCCATGACGGGTCTGCCGCAAAGGGAAACGAGAGGTTTCGGAGTATCGCCCGAAACGGGCTTCAGTCTGGTTCCTTCTCCGCCTGCCATAATTACTGCTTTCATAAGTAAAACCTCCTGTCAGATTAATTTTGTGCGGAGATTACGGATTTATGTGTTGTAATAAGAAAGAAATTTTGTTATACTAATTACCATCTATAACTATCTTTATAACTATAATTATGCCTTTTTAGCGGAGGGTATGCTGTGAATAAAAATAAAACGCAGAGACTTCTTGAACCGAATACAAGACCTTACTTGTTTTTCCTGCTGGTGTTTGCCGTTGCAACACTGCTGATAAAGACGGAGTATAACCTTTATCTTGCGGCAGCAGAGGGTGTTGCTATTCTTGCGCTGCTGATTTATTCCTACATAAACCGCAGACGCAAGGGAAGGGCGCTCAAGGCGTATATTGACTCCGTAACCTATGACACGGAAAGCGCAAAAAATCATACGCTGATGAATTTCCCGCTGCCCATTGTTGTGTTCCGCCTTGATGACTCCAGAATAATCTGGGGCAACGACAAGTTTTTTTCAATATGCGGCGAAAAGGCAACCCACACCGACACAAGCGTGGCGGAGCTGATTCCCTCCTTCTCGGGCAAATGGCTGGTGGAAGGGAAAACCCAGTGTCCAGAGGTTGTTGATGTCGGCGGCAGAAAATATCAGATTTACGGAAATATTGTGCGCCCCAGCAGTGAGGAAAGCGGCACCCGCACCCTCATGGGTATTGCTTACTGGATGGATATCACCGAGTATGATGACCTGCGGAAAGAATACGAAGCATCTCATCCCGTTGCGGCAATTTTCGTCATTGATAACTTCGAGGAGCTGATGAAAAATCAGCCCGAGCGAATCAGAAACGACCTGCGCGATGAAATCGGTGACAAGCTTCAGCAGTGGTGTGAGGACAAGCACGGCGTGCTTCGCCGCTTTGACCGCGACCGCTATATGTTCCTTTTTGAAGAACGCTATATGAACAAGGTGCAGGAGGGCAAATTCAGCATCCTTCAGATCGTGCACGATGTGGTAAGCCCCAGCGGAATTCACGCCACACTCAGCATCGGCGTCGGACGCGGTGCTGCGGATTTTACCGAAACCCTGCAGTTTGCGGAGCTCAGCGTTGAAATGGCACTGTCAAGAGGCGGCGACCAGGCCGTCATCAAAAACCGCTTTAACTTTGAATTCTTCGGCGGCAAGGCGGGCGAAATTGAAACGCGCACAAAGGTCAAATCGCGCGTCATGGCAAATGCCATTGCCGTTCTCATAAAGGACGCATCGCGCGTTCTCGTCATGGGCCACCGCTTCAGCGATATGGACAGCATCGGAGCATCGGTTGCCGTTTGCGCCATTGCAAGAAAATTCGGAGTATCCGCCCATATTGTTGCGGATACGGAGAAAAGCTCCGCAAAGCCCCTTATCCGAAAGCTTCAGGCAACGCCCGAGTACGAGCATGCCTTTGTAACTCCCCAGGAGGCCATGCTCATAGCCGACGGACGCACTTTGCTTGTGGTTGTTGATACAAACCGTCCCGAGCAGGTTGAAGATATAGGACTTCTGCAGTCTTGCAACAAGGTCACCGTCATTGACCACCACCGCAGAGCCGCAACCTATATCGACAAGGCAGACCTCAGCTTTGTTGAGCCCTATGCCTCCTCTGCCTGTGAGCTTCTCACCGAGGTCGTTGAGGTCATTATGGAGGGCAGACAGCTTCTCAGATGCGAGGCAGAGGCAATTCTTTCGGGCATTGTGCTTGACACCAAAAGCTTTTCAATGCGCACGGGCGACAGAACCTTTGATGCCGCTGCGGTTCTGCGCCGCTGCGGTGCCAACACCACCGAGGTCAAAAAACTCCTCCAGAGCGATGTTGAGCAGAGTGTTGCCAGATACAAAATCATGCAGAAGGCGGGAATATACCGCGGTCTTGCAATCGCTGCGCCCGAAACTCCACAGAACAGAATCGTTGCTGCTCAGGCAGCGGACGAGCTTCTGGATATATCGGGTGTTGAGGCCTCAATGGTCATGTATCCGATGGATAACGGCGATGTGTTTGTTTCCGCACGAAGCATCGGTGAGGTGAACGTTCAGCTCATTATGGAAAAGCTGGGCGGAGGCGGAAACCGCGCATCAGCGGCAGCGCAGATTAAAAACACAAGCCTTAAAACTGCGCTTACCTCGCTGAAAACAGCAATCGATGAATATTTTGATGTGTGATAATCAGAGAAAGGAAAAAATACAATGAAAGTTATATTCAGTGTTGACGTAAAAGGACAGGGCAAAAAGGGTGAAATGAAAGAGGTCTCCGACGGCTATGCACGCAACTACCTCCTTCCCCGCAAGCTTGCAAGTGAAGCAACTGCCGACAACATAAACGCAATGAAGCTTAAGGAAAAAGCCAAGGCCGCACAGATCGCACGGGAAAAGGAGCTTGCTCTTGAAAATTCCAGGAAGCTTGGCGCAGTAATAGTAATAATCCGCGCCAAAGCGGGCAGCGGCGGCAAGCTCTTTGGTGCCGTCACCTCTCAGGAAATTTCCGAGGCTCTCAAGGAGCAGCACGGCATTGAGATTGAAAAGAACAAAATCGTTCAGGCAGAGCCCATCAAGACCTTTGGTGCTTATGAGGTCAAGGCCAAGCTCGGCTATGAAATTTCCGGAACCGTTCACCTTCAGGTAATCGAGGGATAATTTTTAGTATTTGGTGATTTAACATGGAAGAACTGTTAGGAAAACAGGTACCGAACTCCGCAAGCGCCGAGCAGGCGGTTATCGGAGCCATGCTCATTGACATACGCTGCATTCCCGACGTAATAGAAAAAGTCAAGGGTACGGAATTTTATACTCCGCAGAACAAGGATATATTTGATACCATTTATTCCATGTTCTCCTACGGCCAGACCATCGACCCCGTAACCGTGCTGGATCAGATGAAGGTGCGCGGTGTTTACCGCGACAACAGCCCCGAGTACATTGCGGAGCTCATGCGTGTTACGCCCACTGCGGCAAACGTGCTGGAGTACGCGGCAATCGTCCGCGACAGAGCGCTCCTGCGCAATCTCGGCACCGCTGCCGACGAAATCAGCAAGCTGGTTTATGAGGGAAGCGGCGATGCGGAAACCGTTCTCGAGGCCGCAGAGCGCAAGATTTACGCGCTGCGTCAGGGCAGAAATGTGGGCGGACTTGTTCCCGTTGCCACCGTTGTGCAGAATGTCTGCGACAACATGAACAAGGCAGCGGAATCGGGCCAGAAGATTCCGGGACTTTCCACGGGACTTGATGACCTTGACCGTACCATTCTGGGTCTTAATAAGGGCGAGCTTATTCTTGTTGCGGCGCGTCCCGGCATGGGCAAGACCAGTATTGCCCTGAACATTGCCGCACACGTTGCAAAAAACACAGACAAGACGGTTGCGGTGTTCTCTCTGGAAATGAGCCGTGAGCAGCTTGTAAGCCGCGTAATCGCAGGCGAGGCAAGAGTGTCCTCCCAGAATATGCTTACGGGCAAGCTCACAAAGGACGAGTGGAGTCTTATTATAGACGCTGCGCAGGAGCTGTCCGTTACGGATATGCGCATTGACGATAACCCCATGCTATCCGTTTCCGATATGAATGCCCAGTGCCGCAGAATCGGCAATCTGGGACTTGTGGTTATCGACTACCTTCAGCTAATGCAATCTGCGGGGGGAGATTCCCGCAGCTACTCGGGCGAAAATCGTCAGCAGGTGGTTTCCGACATCAGCCGTATGATGAAAATCATGGCAAAGGAGCTTGACGTTCCCGTAATCTGCCTGAGCCAGCTCAGCCGTGCCAATGAGAGCCGACCAAACAAGCGTCCCCAGCTTTCCGACCTGCGTGAATCAGGCGCAATCGAGCAGGACGCCGACGTTGTCATCGGCCTTTACCGTGAAGCCTACTATAAGCCCGAGGAGAGCGACCAGACTCACGCCGAGGCCATTATACTGAAAAACAGAAAGGGCAGAACGGGCACCGTTGACCTGCGCTGGCTGCCCGAGTTCACAACCTTTGCAAACTACACCGGTGCCAACGAAAATGACTACAACTGAGGGAATCGGAAAATTTGATATGCTTTCCGCGGGCGACAGAGTGCTTGTGGCTCTTTCGGGCGGTGCCGATTCCATGTGCCTTCTGAGCAGCCTTTGGGAAAACTCGGAAAAGCTCGGCATCACCGTGTGCGCGGCGCATTTCAATCACCGTCTGCGCGGCGAGGAATCCGAGCGCGATGCACGCTTTGCCGGGGAGCAGTGCGCACAGAGAAATATCCCGTTTCTCTGCGGAAGCGGAGATGTTTCGGCTGAGGCGGAGAAATCACGCAGAAGCCTTGAGGAAACCGCAAGAGAAATGCGCTATGCCTTCCTCAGTGAAGCTGCTGAAAAGCTTTCCTGCAATGTGATTGCCACGGCGCACAATGCCGATGACAATGCGGAAACCGTTCTGCTGAACCTCACAAGAGGCAGTGGTGCAAAAGGCCTTTCGGGCATTCCTGTGATTCGGGGAAACATTGTCAGACCGCTGCTTATGAACACAAGGGAGGAAATTGAAGCCTACCTTGAGGAGAAGAATATTCCTCATGTGGAGGACAGCAGCAATGCCTCCGATGACTATACAAGAAACCTTATCAGGCACAGAGTTATGCCTGTTCTGAAGGCGATAAATCCTTCGTTTTCAGATGCCGTCCTGCGCACGTCCCTGGGACTTCGTGATGATGAGACCCTGCTGTGCGGTATGGCGGAAAAGTTTATCGCAGAGAACATGAGAGAAAACTCAATTGCAGCTTGTGCGCTGAAGGAGCTTCCGAAGCCCGTTGCAGTCAGAGTGCTCCGCACGGTGTGCAGGGGCTCGCTTGCGGCACGCCATTGCGATGCCCTGCTGAAGCTTCTTGAGGGCGAAGGCCTTGCTTACGCCGATGTTCCCGGTATGCGTGTCAGCCGTGACAGCGGCAGGCTGTATTTCGGAGCTGAAAATGAAAAGCTGGGCTGCTATGAGCTGGCAGTAAACGGCGAGGTTTTTATTCCCGAACGGAATGAAACCGTGAAAACGCGGCTGATTGAAGGCTGCACCGAAGTATTTAAATCTATTAACAAATTTGACTTTAAATACAGCGGAATTTATGGTAAGATAGCCCTTACCTCCCGCTGCGACGGGGACAAAATAAGGCTATCCTACCGTGACTGCACAAAAAGTCTTAAAGAGCTTTTTTCGGAGAAAAAGCTGCCGCAGAATGTGCGGAATAAAACTCCCGTCTTTCGAGACGGCGAGGGTGTCATCGCGGTGTACGGCTTCGGCGTTGCCGAGCGGTGCGAGGCAAAATGCGGTGACACGGTTTTGAGAGTGGAAATAATAAAAAATGATTGTACGGGGGACAATTATGGCAAAAATCAATGAAGATATAGAAAGAGTATTCTTTACGGAAGACGAGATAAGAAACAAGGTCGCCGAGCTTGGCGCCGAAATCTCAAGGGATTTTGAGGGCAAGGACCCGATTTTCATCGGTGTGCTCAAGGGCTGCTGGGTGTTCATGGCAGACCTCATGCGCAGCGTCAGCATTCCCTGCTCTGTGGACTTCATGGCGGTCAAGTCTTACTCCGGCACGACCTCAACGGGTGCCGTTCAGATTCAGAAGGACCTGAACGAAAGCATTGAGGGCCGCCACATCATCATGATTGAGGACATTCTCGACACGGGCAGAACCCTCAACTACCTCACCCAGTATCTTTCCGCAAGAATGCCTGCTTCCATTACCATTGCAGCTCTTATGGATAAGCCCTCACGCCGCGAGGCCCCCGTTTATGCAAGATATTCATGCTTTGAGGTGCCCGACGCATTTGTCGTCGGCTACGGTCTTGATTACAACGAGTTCTATCGTAATCTGCCCTATATCGGTGTCCTCAAGCCCGAAATATACATGGACTAATTAAGGATGTGATTTTTTGAACCCTAAGAATAATAAAGGAAGAGATATAGGCTTTTACGTTCTGCTGCTTGTGCTTGTTGTCTGCATAATCTTTACAATGACGCGGGCGGACAACGGCCCTGAGCTGAGCTATGCCGATGTAATCGAGCTGTTCGAAAACGAAAAGGTTGAATCCTTCGAATATGACGGCTCCGGCGATGTTCTTACAATGCAGGTTCGCCAGGAGGACAGCGACAAAACCAAGGAACAGTCCGTAAGCATTTACAACTTCTCTCTGTTCTACAGTGACCTGGGCGATCTCATTAAGGAGCAGAAGGCTGCGGGAATCATCACCGATTACGAGATTTATCAGCCCGAAACCAACTGGTTTGCAATGATAATCCCCTATATCATCATGTTCGGCATAATCATACTTTTCTGGTATATTATGATGAACAAGATGAACGGATCGGGCGGTGCAGGCGGTGTCGGAAAATTCGGCAAGGCCCGTACACGACTGGGCAGCGAGGAGAAGGAAAAGAAAACCTTTGCCGATGTTGCAGGTGCCGACGAGGAAAAGGCAGAGCTTCAGGAGCTTGTTGAGTTCCTCAAAAATCCACGCAGCTTCACCTCCATGGGCGCACGTATTCCAAAGGGCGTTCTGCTTGTAGGTCCTCCGGGAACCGGTAAAACTCTGCTTGCAAAGGCAGTTGCGGGTGAGGCGGGCGTTCAGTTCCTGTCCATCTCCGGCTCTGACTTTGTTGAGCTTTATGTCGGCGTCGGCGCAAGCCGTGTCCGCGATTTGTTTGACCAGGCAAAGAAGGTTGCTCCCGCAATCATATTCATCGACGAAATCGATGCTGTGGGCCGTCAGCGCGGCTCCGGTCTCGGCGGCGGACACGATGAACGCGAGCAGACGCTTAACCAGCTGCTTGTTGAAATGGACGGCTTCGGCAACAACGAGGGCGTCATTGTCATGGCGGCAACCAACCGTGCGGATATCCTGGATAACGCGCTGCTGCGTCCCGGACGTTTTGACCGCCAGGTCTATGTGGGACTTCCCGACATCAAGGGCCGCGAGGCGATACTCAGGGTTCACTCCAAGGGCAAGCCTCTTGCAGAGGACGTTGACCTGAACTCTCTGGCAAAAGGTACTCCCGGCTTTTCGGGTGCCGACCTTGAAAACCTCATGAACGAGGCGGCTCTGCTTGCGGTTAGAAGAAAGCACCGCTTCATCACCATGGAGGACTGCGACGAGGCAATACTCAAGGTGGAAATGGGCCCCGAAAAGAAGAGCAAGAAGATGTCCGACAAGGCAAAGCGCCTCACCGCATATCACGAGGCGGGACACGCAATTGCGGGCAAGTATCTTGAACACACCGACCCCGTACACTATATAACCATCATTCCTCGCGGCATGGCAGGCGGCTTTACGCTCTTCCGTCCGCAGGAGGACCTTGAAAGCTTCACCTCCAGAGCGGAGATGTTTGAGGACGTTGTAATGAGTCTCGGCGGCAGAATTGCCGAAAAGCTTTTCCTTGACGATATTTCAACCGGTGCCTCCGGCGATATTCAGCACGCATCGGGTACCGCACGCAACATGGTCATGCGCTACGGCATGAGCGATAAGCTGGGCCCCATTCTCTTTGACAGCTCGGACCACAGCATCTTTATCGGACGCGACTTCGGCACAACCAAGAGCTATTCCGAGGAAACCGCTGCCATCATCGACGAGGAGGTCAAGCGCATTTTCGATGAAGCCGCAGAGCTTTGCGAAAAGATTCTCACAGAGCACCGCGAACAGCTCATCGGAGTTGCGGAATATCTGCTTGTGCATGAGAGCATGGAGGGCGAGGTATTCCACCACTACTGCGAAACCGGTGAGTTTATCGAGCCTAAGAAGGCCGCACCCCGTGACGATACCATCGAGCGTCCCGCACGCAAGATTGCCCGTTTTGACAATGACAGCGATTATCCCGTAAATCAGGACGACACCGTGTCACCTCAGAGCGAGCCTCCCAAATCAGGAGAATACAAAGATAAAGAATGATTTTCAAAGGCAACTCCCGGAGTTGCCTTTGATTACGAGGAGAAATATATGAAATTAGGTATAGTAGGTCTGCCCAATGTGGGAAAATCCACTCTGTTCAATGCAATCACCAACGCAGGCGCCGAGTCTGCAAACTATCCCTTCTGCACCATCGAGCCCAATGTGGGCATGGTAACCGTTCCCGATGAGCGTCTTGACTTCCTTGCCTCCATCTACGAGCCCAAGAAGTACACCCCCGCGGTCATTGAATTTGTTGACATCGCAGGTCTTGTAAAGGGTGCGTCAAAGGGCGAAGGTCTGGGAAACAAGTTCCTTTCCAATATCCGCAACACCGATGCGATCATCCACGTTGTAAGATGCTTTGACGACGATAATGTCATTCATGTTGAGGGCAGCACCGACCCCAAGCGTGACGTTGAGATAATCGACCTTGAGCTTATTATGGCGGACATGGAAATGGTTGAGCGCCGCATCGAAAAGGCGATGAAGAACGCCAAGGGCGACAAGAAGTATCTGCATGAGGCCGAGGTTTTCAAGGGTCTGCTGGAGCATCTCAATGAGGGCAAGAGCGTGCGCAGCTATGAGTGCGATGAGGACGATATGGAGCTTATCGCCACCAGCGACCTGCTGACCATAAAGCCCATCATCTATGCTGCAAACATGGACGAAGAGGGCATTGCCGATTATGAAAACAACGGATACTACAAGCAGCTTCTGAGCATTGCTGCGGCGGAGAATGCCGAGGTTCTGCCCATCTGCGCAAAGATTGAAGAAGAAATCGCTGCCCTTGAGCCAGATGAAAGAGAAATGTTCCTTGAGGAGCTGGGCATGAGCGAAAGCGGTCTTGACCGTATGATCAAGACCTCCTATGCGCTGCTGGGTCTTATTTCCTTCCTCACCTGCGGCCCCGATGAATGCAGAGCATGGACAATTAAAAAAGGGACAAAAGCGCCTCAGGCGGCAGGCAAGATCCACACTGACTTTGAGCGCGGCTTTATCCGTGCGGAAATCGTTGCCTTTGACGACCTTAAGACCTGCGGAAGCATGACAGCCGCAAAGGAAAAGGGACTTGTCCGCAGCGAAGGCAAGGACTATGTTATGCACGACGGCGACGTGACCCTCTTCCGCTTCAACGTATAATGGAAAAAATGATGTTTGCCCTTGAGCTTGTGGGTGTGGCAGCCTTTGCCATATCCGGCGCAATGGTGGCGCTTGAAAAGCGCGCTGATATGTTCGGGGTGCTGCTGCTGGGCGTAATAACCGCTTTGGGCGGCGGAATTATCCGCGACCTGCTTCTTGGAAACACTCCGCCCGTCATGTTCACAAGCTATACCTATGTGCTTGTGGCGGCGGTATCCGCGCTGCTCTTGTTTCTTGATGCCTACATACGCCGCGATAAATATCGCAGGGAAATGGATAAAATAGATGCAATAAATAATGTTTTCGATGCAGTGGGTCTTGCAGTGTTCACCGTTTCGGGCATGAACATGGCAATGACCTGCGGAAATGCGGATAATCCGTTTCTTGTTGTGGTACTCGGAGTTGTGACGGGTGTCGGCGGCGGCGTACTGCGCGATATGATGCTCGGCACCATGGCGAAGCTTCTGCGCAAGCGTATTTACGCGGTGGCATCGCTTGCGGGCGCTGTGGTGTATTACGCAATGCTCGCGCTCGGTGCAGGAGATATAATTTCCGCAATTACGGGCATGCTTCTGGTTTTTGTGCTAAGAGTAATGGCGACTGTCTTCAAGTGGAATCTTCCCGCTGTAAAGGCAAGTGATTAACAAACTGTAAAAAGTGTTAAACAGCGTTGACGGGAACATTTTTCCTGTGTTATGCTTTTCACAGAGCAGGCCGCAAGGTCTTCGGCCCGCTGCAAAGCTGCGCGGCGAACCGAGTACATTTATTTGTATCAGTAAGACTGTTACGGCAAAAAATATCGTCGTAACAGTCTTTTATTTTCTTGGAGTTGATGCTTGTGACAAAGGAAGAAAAGTACAGAAGCTTTCTGCTGAAAGCGGGATACTGGGCAGCCATTGTGCTCATAGCCGTTGTCTTCATAAAGTTCCTTCTGGGACCGCTGACACCGTTCCTCATTGCACTTGCGATTGCCATGCCAATGCAGCCTGTGGCAAGGAAAATTGCCAAGCGCACGAAAATTAACCGCCGCTTTGCCTCGGTGGTGCTTGTGCTGCTGTGCTATGTGGTGCTGGTTGCGCTGGTTGCACTTCTTGTGGCGGGCATAGCCTCGGTTATTGTTGACTTTGCCGGAATGCTTCCCGATTATTTTGAAGAGACAATTCAGCCCTCTATCGTGAGCCTCGGCGATAAGCTGATTATGAGGCTTGAAAGATTTTTCCCCAATATCAATAATGCAGTGAATAACGCCATGCCCGATATCGTTTCGCAGGTAAGCGGAACTGTTATGAACTTTTCCGTGGCGGTTGTGACCTGGGCATCAGATGTGGGAAGCAAGCTCCCGGGAGTCCTGCTGGGAACGGTTGTGTGCGTAATTGCGTCCTTCTTCCTTGCAATTGACTATGACAAGGCCGCATCGACGTTGATGAACATTCTGCCGCCGAAGTTCAGGGAAATAGTGCTTGTGGCAAAGCGCGCACTAGGCGCAATCGTGGGGAAGTACCTGAAATCCTATATGATTATTCTGCTCATGACCTTTGCCGAGATAGCGCTGGGTCTGCTGATCGTGGGCATAAGCGATCCGGTCAGAATTGCGGCACTTATTGCCGTGTTTGATATCCTTCCCATCGTAGGCTCGGGACTTGTTCTGGCACCCTGGGCAATCATTATGCTCATTCAGGGAAAATACGGAACGGGTATCGGCCTTGCGGTGCTGTGGGCAATCGTGATTGTTGTCCGCGAGTATGCGGAGCCGAAAATCGTCGGCAAGCAGGTAGGTCTGCACCCACTGGTAACTCTGGTCTGCCTGTGGGTTGGCCTTAAGCTCGGCGGTGCTCTCGGTATGTTTGCCCTGCCCATCGGCCTGCTGGTAATCATCGACCTAAAGGAAGAGGGCATCATAAGCTTCGAAGAAGATGAAAACGGCGGAAAGACCGTGGAAATAAGCGAAAGTCCGCAGCCGCCGCAGACTGAAAACGGATAAAGAAAAAACCTTATTGACTTATTGAGTAAAACTGTGATAATGTATTTCTGCTAAAAGGGAGTAGCGTGCGCCGAAAGGCGTTCGGTATGCCGTCATCTCAACCTGACGGTTCGGCGTGCCGAATACAGTTATTGTATTTGCAAGACTTTTACGACAAATAATATTTGCCGTAAAAGTCTTTTTTTATGGAAAAGGAGGATAGCCTATGAAGTTTTATTGCGAAAGCGCCGAAAGCGTTCTCGGCGAGGTAAACTCCGCGGAAAACGGACTTTCGCATATCGAGGCGGAAAAACGCCTTGCTGAAAACGGCAAAAACAAGCTTAAGGAAGGCAAAAAGGACTCCATAATCAAGCAGTTCTTTGCCCAGATGGCAGACCCCATGATAATCATTCTGCTGTGCGCTGCGGCAATAAGCGGCGTGCTTGCGGTTACGCAGGGCGAAAGCTTTGCAGATGTAATCATCATTCTTGCGGTTGTCATCGTAAACGCGGTGCTGGGCGTGTATCAGGAAAACAAGGCGGAAAAGGCAATAGAGGCATTGCAGCAGATGTCTGCCGCCACAAGCAAGGTGCTGCGCGACGGAAAAATTGCAATCATTCACAGCGAGGACATAGTTGTGGGCGATGTCGTTCTGCTTGAAGCAGGTGATGCTGTCCCCGCCGACGGACGCCTTATCGAAAACGCGAGCCTCAAGATCGAGGAAGCGGCACTTACGGGAGAGTCAGTTCCCGTGACAAAGTTTATTGACATCATTAACCTTACGGACGGTGCAAAGGACGTACCTCTCGGCGACAGAAAAAACATGGCATACATGGGCTCAACGGTTGTCTACGGACGCGGTGCCATGGTGGTCACCGCAACGGGCATGGACACCGAAATGGGCAAAATTGCCGATGCCCTTGCCAAAGCCGAGGACGGGCAGACGCCCCTTCAGATAAAGCTCACCCAGCTTTCAAAGGTGCTGACCTGGCTTGTGCTGGGTATATGCCTTGTGGTGTTCGGCGTTCAGCTTCTCCGGGCAGGCGGATTTGAATTTGAGGTTGTCCTTAATTCCTTCATGATTGCCGTGTCCCTTGCAGTTGCGGCAATCCCCGAGGGGCTTGCGGCAGTCGTGACCGTGGTGCTGTCCATAGGCGTTACCAATATGTCAAAGCGAAGTGCCATAATCCGCAGACTCACCGCCGTTGAAACTCTGGGCTGCGCTCAGATCATCTGCTCCGACAAGACAGGTACCCTTACTCAGAACAAAATGACCGTAGTGGACTTTTTCGGAACGGACGAAAAGCATCTTGCCAAGGCCATGGCACTTTGCTGCGATGCGGAGATCGACAGTAGCGGCGAGGTCACCGGCGAGCCCACTGAGGCAGCTCTTGTGGCATGGGCATATAAGCTGGGCATGAATAAGACCGCCATGAAGGGGGATTTTCCCCGCTGCGGCGAAGCACCCTTTGACAGCGGCAGAAAGATGATGAGCACCGTGCATTCCGCCGTAAACGGTGCCGTGCAGTACACAAAGGGCGCACCCGATGTTGTAATCGGCAAATGCACACATTATATTCTTGACGGCGAGCCCGTCCCCATAACTGAGGAATACCGCAGCGAAATTCTTCGCGCTAACAAGGAAATGGCAGATAAGGCCCTGCGCGTTCTTGCCTGCGCCATGAGAGTTTACTCCGGGGAGCCCGAGTCATATGAGGCGGAGGACCTTGAAAAAGAGCTGTGCTTCCTGGGTCTTACGGGTATGATCGACCCCGTGCGCCCCGAGGTTAAGGACGCAATAGAGGAGTGCGTTTCCGCAGGTGTACGGGCAATAATGATAACCGGCGACCATGTGGATACCGCCGTTGCAATCGCAAAGGAGCTGGGTATTATCCGTGAGGGCGATAAGGCGATAACCGGCGCACAGCTCAATGAAATGGACGACGAGAGCTTTGAGAGAGAGTTTGTGAACATAAGCGTTTATGCCCGCGTTCAGCCCGAGCATAAAACAAGAATCGTCAACGCCTGGCGCAATGCAGGCTACGTCACCGCCATGACAGGCGACGGCGTAAACGACGCGCCCTCCATCAAGAGCGCCGACATCGGCGTGGGCATGGGCATCACGGGTACAGATGTCACCAAGAACGTGGCGGATATGGTGCTTGCCGACGACAACTTCGCCACCATTGTGGGCGCCGTTTCCGAGGGCCGACGCATTTACGATAATATCCGCAAGGCAATTCAGTTCCTGCTGGGCTCCAATATGAGCGAGGTCATCAGCATTTTTGCAGCCACCGTCATGGGCTTTGTAATCCTCAAGCCCGTGCATCTTCTGTGGATAAACCTTGTAACCGACTGCTTCCCGGCCCTTGCTCTCGGCATGGAAAAGGCAGAGCCCGATATAATGCGGAGAAAACCCCGTGAGGCAAAGGCTGGCATCTTCGCAGGTGGCATGGGCTTTGACATAGTGTATCAGGGACTTCTGGTTTCCGCGCTTACTCTGCTGTCCTACTTCATCGGTCACTTCATGGAAAGCGGCACCTGGGCAATCACCAACAGCGCCGACGGAACCACCATGGCATTTCTCACCATGTCCATGGCGGAGATTTTCCATTCCTTCAATATGAGAAGCCAGCGCGGCAGTATTTTAAGGCTCCCAACATTCAACAAGGTGCTTATCTGGGCTGCTGTGGGTTCTCTCATCGCCACCACTGTTGTGTGTGAGATCCCCGTTCTTGCTATGGCCTTTGACTTCACCTCCGTAAGCCTTGCGGAATATGCTGTTGCAATCGGACTCGGCTTCTCTGTAATTCCCATAGTTGAGCTTGTAAAGCTTATCCAGCGCAAAAAGGCGAAAAACTGATTGACACAGGGCGAATGCGGTGATAATATTACTTGGTAAATTGCTTTGACGGAGAAGAAAGTTTTTGCCTCTGTACAGAGAGAGGAACCTTGGCTGTGAGTTCCTCCGGAGAGAAAACGGACACCGCTCCCGAGCTGATGCGAGGAAATGCGCATCCGTTTCGCACGCGTTAAGTGTAAGATGAGTGCAGCAAGCGCTGATCGATCCGACTTCGGAAATCTGCGGATATTTTGAGCCCCGAATGCGTTACTTACCCTTGAAATACACAAAGTATTCCTGCGGGAAAGTGCCTTTTCGGAACTCAAAATCTCTCACAGCTTTCTCTTGCCGAATCAATCATCACTTGCTGATCAAGGTGGAACCGTGTATTTAAATGCACCCTTGGATTTCCAAGGGTGCATTCATGTTTGCCCCCCTTGTCTAAAGGGGGGTGCCGCGTAAGCGGTGGGGGGATTCTGCCAACCGCTGCTTCGCAAATATTAAACCGCAAAATACGTTTTGGAGGATATAACATGGACGAGAAAAAGTACACTTTTGAAAACCCCGAATTTAAAAACACCTACCGTCATACAACAAGCCACATTCTGGCTCAGGCCGTGAAGCGCCTTTATCCCGAGATAAAGCTGGCAATCGGTCCCGCCATTGACAACGGCTTCTACTATGACTTTGACGCACCCTTTGCCATCACTCCCGACATTCTCGAGAAGCTTGAGGCGGAGATGCGCAAAATCTGCAAGGAAAAGATTAAGCTTGAGCGCTTTGAGCTGCCCCGCGAAGAAGCAATAAAGTTTATGGAAGAGCGCGAGGAGCCCTACAAGGTTGAGCTTATCAAGGATCTCCCCGAGGATGCGGTCATCTCCTTCTACAAGCAGGGCGACTTCACCGACCTCTGCGCAGGTCCTCACCTTGACTCCACCGGCAGAGTAAAGGGCAACGCCATCAAGCTCACCTCCTGCACCGGCGCATACTGGCGCGGTGACTCAAACAACAAGCAGCTTCAGCGTGTTTACGGCACCTGCTTCCAGAAGAAAGAGGAGCTGGACGAGTATCTTGCCCGCATTGAAGAGGCAAAGAAGCGCGACCATCGCAAGCTGGGCCGTGAGCTCGGTCTGTTTGCCTTCCGCGATGAAGCACCCGGCTTCCCCTTCTATCTGCCCAAGGGCATGGTGCTCCGCAACACCCTGCTTGACTACTGGCACAAGGTACACAAAAAGTGGGATTACCTTGAAATCTCCACTCCCCAGATCATGAAGCGCACCCTTTGGGAAACCTCAGGTCACTGGGACCACTACAAAGAGAATATGTACACCACCGTCATTGACGAAGAGGACTTCGCGATCAAACCCATGAACTGCCCCGGCAGTATCCTCGTTTATGACCTTGAGCCCCACTCCTACAAGGAGCTGCCTCTGCGCTACGGCGAGCTGGGTCTTGTCCACCGCCATGAGCTTTCCGGCGCTCTCCACGGTATGTTCCGCGTCCGCTGCTTCACTCAGGACGACGCACATATCCTGCTCACCAAGGACCAGATCACCGATGAGGTCGTGCGCATCGCAAAGCTGTTTGACGAGGTTTACTCCGTATTCGGCCTGCCCTACACCATTGAGCTTTCCACCATGCCCGATGACCACATCGGCACCCGCGAGGACTGGGAAAAGGCGGAGAACGCACTTGCCGACGCAATCACCTCCATCGGCAAGGAATACATTCTCAACCCCGGCGACGGCGCCTTCTACGGCCCCAAGCTTGACTTCCATATTGAAGACTCCCTGGGCAGAACCTGGCAGTGCGGCACCATTCAGCTTGACTACCAGCTTCCCGGACGCTTTGACCTTGAGTACACCGGCGCTGACAGCGAAAAGCACACTCCCGTCATGATCCACCGCGTTGTATTCGGCTCCGTTGAACGCTTCATCGGCGTCATCACCGAGCATTTCGCAGGCGCATTCCCCACCTGGCTTGCACCTGTTCAGGTTAAGGTTATGCCCATCACCGACCGTGCCGCTGACTATGCAAAGAGCGTAGCCGCAGAGCTTGAGGAAAAGGGCTACCGCGTGGAAACCGACCTCCGCAACGAGAAAATCGGTTACAAGATTCGTGAAGCGCAGATGCAGAAGGTTCCTTACATGCTCATCGTGGGCGATAAGGAGGCGGAAGCAGGCACCGTTTCCGTCCGTACCCGCGGCGGCGTAGACATGGGCGCAATGGGCCTTGGTGAGTTCGTTGCACAGCTCGGCGAGGAAGTCGAAAGCAAAAAGATGTAAAACAGACATAAACAGACCATCTCATACGAGATGGTCTGTTAGTTTTAAAATCCGTTGTAATAATCCACGGCGCTTTCCGTCGTGATTATGAAGTCGCATTCCCCGCTGTCAAGGAAAGCAAAATATTCCGTGGGAGTTCCCGAAACTCGCGTAATCTGACTGAGCTTGCTTTCAAGTCTTGGGTTTTCGGTCAGAACATCAAGGTACATCTGGTCGGTGCCCATGTACATACTGCCGCCGGAAAGAACGTTTTTGCCGTTGCCCTTCGCAGCGATCACAAGACTGTCGGACATATAGGTGTCCAGAATGGTGTAATCCTCACTTTCTGAGTCAAGCACAACACCGCCCCATGCACAGTCAATGTTGCCGGAGTTGAGCTCCACATAAGCGTCCTTTGAAACAATGGGCTGAATGCGAAGCTGCCAGCCCAGCTTGGCGCAGACCGCACGGGCAAGCTCAATGTCAAAGCCGTCGTAATCGTCACCCGATTTGAAGCACATGGGGAAGGAGTTGAGGTCAACGCCTATGGTGAATACTCTCGGCTCGATATATCCCAGCTCAGAGATAGCGTCCTTGTCGCTTGCAAAGTCAACGGCGCGCTTGCTGCCGAGCCATTTGTTTGCAATGGTGTCGATTGTGCCTGCGTAATTAAGCTCCTTGAGGGCAGCGTCAATGTAATGATAGGTGGTGTCGCCGTTTCTGAAGGCAATGGAGTATTCACGCTCCGAAATGGTTTTTACCACCTTGTATCTGCCTCCGCTGCAGGAGCACAGAGAAAATATTGAGGCAAGAGCCAGCAGTATGCAGATTATTCTTTTTTTCATTGGATCGCCTCCCGTTCCTGATGACAATGATATTGAAAGCCCGGAATAAAGTCAAGTCTTAAATGATGACGGAATAGCGCGCGGTAATGTCGGCACTTCCGGTCAGACGTATATCGGAAATAATGCCGTGCTTGCTGTCCACCTCAACGGAAAGTCTGCCGCCGGGCTGGAGAAGAGAAACGCTGCTGCTTTTGCCCTCTGAAACGGCGAGGTATATGGCAACTGCCGTTGAACCGCTTGCACAGGAGCTTTCCCATACCGCAGTGTCCGTACCCGAAACGTACACATAGGGATTGAGAAGACCGTCCTCCTCGCTCCAGAACATAAGACCGAGAGCCTCGGCACCGAGCTGATGACACCAGCTCCGTATAACGTTTTCAGCACGCTGAATATTGAACTTGTATTTTCGAATATTTTCGCTGTTTATGATGACGTGTGAGATGCCGGCAAAGCGCACAACGGGGAGAATGTAATTGCAGTCTTCTCCGCTGAATTGGGCGGTGAAGCAGGATTCGGGCAGAGGCATATTCACGGTGCCGGAATACTTTCGCTCACCTTCATGCTTTGTTTCGACTGACAGAGGCCTTGAAACGCCGGAAACCTCAATTGTAACGCTGTCGCCCTCAGTAGCGGGATACTCGAGCATTTTTGCCAGAGCGGCGGTGGATATGGTGGCATTACCGCAGAACTCACCGCCCATCATCTGAAGACGGACGGCGGCTTCAGCGGAAACGGCTTTTTCCAGAAATCCGACCTGCTCTGCGGTTTTGTCAAGCTCCATGAGCTTTGCCGCAACGGCGGCTTGAGACTCCCGCGGAACGGGAGTCTCGACTATTAATGTTATATTACCTGTGGGGTTTACCTTGTAGTAAAATAGATTCATCAGCGCTGATAGTTCCTTAAGAATTGTTTGGTGCGTTCTTCCCTGGGATTGCCGAGAACGTCTTCGGGTTTGCCCTGCTCGACGATTACGCCGCCGTCCATGAAAATGACGCGGTCGGAAACGGCACGGGCAAAGGCCATCTCGTGAGTAACGATGACCATGGTCATATTTTCCTCCGCAAGCTGCTTGATGACCTTCAGAACCTCGCCCGTAAGCTCGGGGTCGAGGGCGGAGGTGGGCTCGTCAAAGAAGAGAATAGTGGGGTCCATGGCAAGAGCGCGTGCGATTGCAACACGCTGCTGCTGTCCGCCGGAAAGCTGACAGGGGTAGGCATCGGCCTTGTCCGCAAGCCCCATTTTCTCAAGAAGCTCAATGGCGCGCTTTGCGGCGTTCTCTTTACTGCGGCCCAGCACCTGAGTCTGAGCATCGGTGAGATTTCTCAGCACAGAGTAGTGGGGGAAGAGGTTGAACTGCTGAAAAACAAGTCCGAAATAGCTGCGCATTTTCTTAAGCTCGGCTTTGCTTGCGTAAACGGAGCGGTTGTTTTCATCGTTTATTACGGCATAGTCGTTGAGATAGATGAGGTCGCCGCCGTCCATGGTCTCAAGCAGGGTTGCACAGCGCAGCAGAGTTGATTTGCCGGAGCCGGAGGGACCGATTATTGACACAACCTCGCCCTTTGAAACGGAAAGGCTTATATCCTTAAGAACGTGCAGAGTGCCGTTATTGAAGCTTTTCTGCACATGATTCATTTCAAAAAGTTCCACATCTGCACCTCCTTATTTGTAATAATCCATGCGCTTTTCTATTTTACCCATTACGAAGTCAACAATTGCATTGAATACGAAATAGAAAACGCCGGCTACAAGGAAGGGAGTAAAGCTTGTCTGGGAGTTTGCGATCTGCTTGCCGATGGTGAACATTTCCTGATAGGAAACGGTGAAGGCAAGGGAGGTATCCTTGACAAGTGTCACGACCTCGTTTGTGATGCTGGGCATAATGCGCTTTATGACCTGAGGCAGAATAATTCGTATAAAGGTTTTTGCCTTGGAATAGCCCAGCACCTCCGCCGCCTCATATTGCCCAACCGGCATTGATTCAATACCGCCTCGGTATATTTCGGCGAAATATGCCGCGTAGTTGATTGCAAAGGCAATAACAACGGGGATAAGCTTGTTTCTGGAAACAGAGAGATCGAAGAGATAATAGGGACCGTATGTAACTGCAAGAAGCTGCAGCATAAGCGGAGTTCCGCGCAGAACGGAAATGATGAAACGTGTTACATTGGAAACAATTTTGTTTTTGCTCATTCTCAGCAGGGCGACAATCATGCCCAGCGGCAGAGAAAACAGCAATGTCAGGAAGAAAATGGCGCAGGTTTTACCGAGACCTTCGCTCATTTTCAAAATCATTGTCAGTAAATCCATAAATTATCCTCTATTATATACGCACACAATCCCGGAGGCACGGTGTGCCTCCGGGACATAAATGCTGTTTTACTGTTTTGCGAGGCTGAAGCTTACTTGTTCAGGAAAACAAGATTGTCGATTATGTCAGGGTAATTTGCGGCAATCTTTGCGTAGGTGCCGTTTTCAACGAGCTGTGCAACTGCGTCTTCAATTGCTGCGCAGAGCTCTGCATCGCCGGAGCGGAATGCAATACCGTACTGCTCCTGACCCAGCATCTCGCCGAGGACTACAAAGCCTTCGTTCTCTGCTGCGTAAGCGGTTGCAACGGGCTTATCAACGATAACTGCATCAACACTGCCGCCGCCAAGCTCTGAGAAGCAGCTCAGGAAGCTGTCGCAGGTGATAAGGTCGCCGAAGGTTGCGGAGAGGTCAGCAAGGTCGCCGTCTTCTGCCAGCAGAGCCTCGCCGGAGGTGCCCAGCTGAACAGCAACTAACTTGCCTTCCAGATCGGCAGAGGACTTGATGTCGCTGCCTTCCTTGACCATGATTACCTGTGCGTTATCATAGTAGGGAGCGGAAAGAACGTAGCCGGCTTCCTTCATGCTGTCCATAATGGTCATGCCGGACCATACGCAGTCGCATTCGCCTGCATCAAGCTGAACCAGCTTCTGATCCCAGTTGACGCCGAACACTTCGAAGTTCCAGCCGAGAAGGTCGCAGGCTGCCTTGCAGATCTCAACGTCGAAGCCGGTGTATTCGCCGTCATCGCCGAGGTAGCTGAAGGGGGGATACTCGGGGTCAATGCCCATGATGAAAGTGATATCATCTTCAGGAGCTTTTGTAATGTCTTTCTTTTCGCCGTCATCGCCGCCGCAGGCGCAGAGTGCGAATACCATCATCATGGCAAGAAGTAATGCAATAAAACGTTTCATTATGTAATTCCTCCGAATTAGTTTTTTATTACGATATCAAGATAGCACATTAGCGAGCTAAAGTAAAGAAAAATTTTCAATTTTAGCTGTGCAAATTATGCACAGCGATTTTGAATATAAATCTTTAATTCCTACTAAAACTATGGTATATTTAATTCACAGAGAAAAAATAGGAATTAGGAGGTGCCGGATTGAACGTAACAAGTAAAGGCCGCTATGCTCTGAGGTTTATGATTGACCTTGCCCAGCACCGTGAAGACGGGTTCATTTCTCTGAAAACAATTTCCGAAAGACTCACGCTTTCCATGAAGTATCTTGAAATGATAGTGGGCAATCTGAAAAAGGCGGAGCTTGTGGATTCCACCCGCGGCAAAGAGGGCGGCTATAAGCTCAATAAGGAGCCGAAGGATTATTCCGTAGGGGAGATACTCCGCAGCATTGAGGATAATCTCGCACCCGTTGCCTGCATCAAGGAGGGCGAAATCCAGTGTGACCGTTCCGGTGCCTGCATGACCATTCCCATGTGGAAGGAGCTTGACGACATCACCAACGCCTATCTCGACACTGTAAGCCTTGAAGATTTGCTGACAGGCGCAAAATGGAAGAAATAAGTTGACTATTATATTGTAAAGTGCTACAATTCCCTATGGATTTAATAGGAAATAAAAATCGAAAGGATTTGAAAATATGTTCGTATACGCAGATAATGCAGCTACCACCGCAGTCAGCAAAGCTGCTGTTGACGCAATGCTGCCCTACCTCACCCAGAACTACGGCAACCCCTCCAGCCTCTATTCCTTCGCCCAGAATGCAAAGGAAGCTCTTGACGAGGCACGCCAGACCGTTGCCGACATCATCGGCGCAGAGGCAAGAGAGATTTACTTCACCTCCGGCGGAAGCGAGGCAGATAACCAGGCTATCGTTTCCATGGCAAAGCTTGGCGCACTGAAGGGCAAGAAGCACCTCATCTCCACCAAGTTTGAGCATCACGCAGTTCTGCACACCCTCAAGGCTCTTGAAAAGCAGGGCTACGAGGTAACTCTTCTTGATGTCCATGAGGACGGCGTTGTTCGCATCGAGGATCTGGAGGCGGCAATCCGCCCCGACACCGCACTGGTCACTATCATGTTCGCAAATAACGAAATCGGCACCATGCAGCCCGTCAAGGAAATCAGCGAGGTTTGCCACGCACATGGCATTCCCTTCCACACCGACGCTGTTCAGGCAATGGGCCATGTTCCCGTAAACGTAAAGGAAATGGGCATTGACCTTCTGTCCATGTCCGGCCACAAGTTCCACGCACCCAAGGGTGTCGGCGTTCTGTACGCAAAGCGCGGCCTGCCCCTTTTCAATATTATTGAAGGCGGTCAGCAGGAACGCGGCAAGCGCGCAGGCACAGAGAATATCCCCGGTATCGTCGCTCTGGCGGCAGCACTGAAGGAAAGCGTTGAGCACATGGAGGAGAACACCGCAAAGATTATCCCCATGCGTGACAAGCTGTTTGCCGAGCTGAGCAAGATTCCCCATTCCAAGATAAACGGCTCCCTTGAGCATCACGTTCCCGGCACCGTAAATATGTGCTTTGAGGGCATTGAGGGCGAAAGTCTCCTGCTCCTGCTGGACGCAAAGGGCGTCTGCGCATCTTCCGGCTCTGCCTGCACCAGCGGCTCCCTTGACCCCAGCCACGTTCTGCTCTCCATCGGTCTGCCCCACGAGGTTGCCCACGGCTCTCTGAGACTTTCCATCGGCGAGTACAACACCATGGAAGAAATCGACCACATCATCAAGGTCGTTCCCGAAGTAGTCGCTTACCTCCGCAGCATCTCTCCCGTGTGGGAAGACCTGGAAAACGGCAAGCGCAAACACCTTATCTGATATAAATAAACAATTAGGAGGAAATTATTATGGCACTCTATTCCGATAAAGTTATGGATCATTTCCAGAATCCCCGCAATGTAGGTAAGATTGAAGACGCACAGAACGTCGGCATCGGCGAAGTCGGCAACGCAAAGTGCGGCGACATCATGAAGATGTACCTGAAGGTCGAAGACGGCATCGTAACCGACTGCAAGTTCAACACCTTCGGCTGCGGCAGCGCAATCGCCACCAGCTCCATGGCAACCGAGCTCATCATGGGCAAGTCTCTTGACGAGGCAATGGAGCTTTCCAACAAGGCAGTTGTTGAGGCGCTCGACGGACTGCCCACCCACAAGATCCACTGCTCCGTTCTGGCAGAAGAGGCTGTAAAGGCTGCTGTCAAGGACTACTATGACAAGAACGGCATCGAGTATGACCCCGAGAAGTTCGCTCAGATTCACGACTGCGAGCACTGCGAGGACTGATGTAAAAACATAGCAAAACCGAGGAAGCCTTGCTTTCGGGGTTTTGCTATATGTGTTTCAAATCTGCGGTTCGGGGTTCGGAGACTGATAAGCTTCCGCATAACGCTGTTTGAAAAACAGTGCGTTTGTAACAGCGCGGAAGGGCTCGTATAGAATTTTCACGGCATAGCCGAGAACGGGGAGTGTGCTTGCAAAATCCCAGAGAATAAAGCTCAGGTCAATCACGAACAGCTCCCACTTGTGATCTCTCATCATTCTTGAGCTTTCCCTGATGCACTCGTATGCGGAAAGCTCGGGCTTTTCAAGTAAGAGATAAATAGCCATGCGATATCGGTAAATGGCGATAATTCCCGGAATGACGAACAGGCAGGTCCAGAGTGAAATGAATACCGACATGAGAATACCGAGCCAGACAGCGCGGAAAAAAACGCCGAAGCCGTCAAGCAGATTCCAGGGGCTTGATTCTCTGCCGCTTGCCACGTTGAGCGAAAAAATCGTGAAGCCGATGTTTATTATGAAGTTCATCAGCAGAAGCGCAAGGTACAGCGTGACGCTCAATGGAGAAGTAAGAAAGCTTCTGAACTGCCCGTAAAGCTCGTTGGCGCTGTCCTCAAGCTCTTCAAACATGGAATAGAAATCGGAGCTGTTGATAAAATCGGGATTTCGCGCTGCAGCGCCGTATTTTTCAAAAATATCGCCTATTGAATTAAGCGTGTCATTCTGAATATAACTGCCGATAATGCTTGAAAGCAGCATGGAAATGAGAAGAAGCAGCAGGATATATATTGCGGAAGTAACCAGCGGGTGCGGCTTGGTGTTGGAAATAATGTCCTTTGCCTGACGCTTGAGCCATACTCTGTTCATATTAAAACCTCCGATACATTGCTGCTTGCTATTATATCATTTATATTGTGAAATAGAAACACAAAAATAAAGGCAATGAAAAAGTTTTGGCTTGACAAGAAAGACACGGGGTGCTATTATAATCAAGCACCAAATATGCGCGAGTGGTGGAATTGGCAGACTCGCTAGATTCAGGTTCTAGTGCTCACTCCGGGCGTGCGGGTTCAAGTCCCGCCTCGCGCACCAAGAAAAAGCCTTGTTTATCAAGGCTTTTTTCTTTTATCTGCTTGTTTTGCCCATATTTTGTGCTTGCAAATAAGGGTAAAAACAGGTCGTTTTCTAACACATTTCTAACACAGACAATCTGGGAATCCATTAGCAAGTAAAAAGAGGCGCCATTTGGTGCCTCTTTATTATATTTACATATCTCGATATCTCGGCTATGTTCATTTTGTCAGTATCGCCGCACCATTTTTATATAAAAGGGCAATAGACTGATTGTGGCAAATGATGGTACAATTTAACCATCAAACATTTTGAAGGGGTATCAGTATGAAAAAACGCTTATTGAGCCTTGCGCTCGCGATCTGCATGGTTTTTACATTACTGCCAGTATATGCATTTGCTGCAGATGTTGTCGACAGTGGCTACTGCGGTGCAGAAGGCGATAACCTTATTTGGACACTTGACAGTAGAGGCACACTCACCGTAAGCGGTATCGGAGCAATGAATTATTTTACTCATTCTGATAGTAACAATTATGGCCGCGTGATGACTGATGCCCCTTGGGATAATTACCGTGAATCAATCAAAAGTGTTGTTATAAACAGCGGTGTAAGCAGCATCGGGAGATATGCATTCTACGGGTGCAGTAATCTTACCGATGTTACTATCGGTACTAGTGTGACCGTCATTCACGACAATGCATTCTGTAAATGCACTGGACTCATCCACGTTGTTATTCCGGACAGTGTTAATAGCATCGGCGAAGAAGCATTCTCACAATGCAGCAGTCTCTCAAATATAAGCATCGGCAACAGCGTTACCGCTATCGGCAAAGATGCCTTTTATGAAACAGATTATTATAATGATTTATCCAACTGGAAAAATGAAATCCTGTATATCGGAAATTGTTTGATTAAAGCAAAAACCAGCATTACAACCGCGGACATCAGAGCAGGCACAAAGACGATTGCCGACCGTGCATTCTGCGGATGCAACAGTCTTGCCAGTGTAAGCATACCAAACAGCATTAATAGCATCGGCGATTACGCATTCGAGAGCTGCACTTGCCTTACAAGCATTACGGTACCGGACAGCGTAACGAACATAGGATATTGTGCATTTCCTAAATGCTATAGCCTCAAAGAAATCAATGTCAGTGGCACAAACAGGTATTATTCTTCTTCTGACGGAGTCCTTTTTAATAAAGACAAAACAGAACTAATTTTCTGCGTTAGTACAAAAAATGGTGATTATAGTATACCCAGCAGTGTCACAAGCATCAGCGACAATGCTTTTGAGGATTGCTTCTTTCTTACAGGCATCACTATTCCTGACAGCGTAACGAACATAGGATATGGTGCTTTTTGTGGATGTGATGGGATTGCTAAAATGGTTATTCCTCACGGTGTAACTAGTATTGAAGGCGCGTTATTCTACGCTTGTGAAAGTCTCACGAGTGTTACTATTCCTAACGGTGTGACGAGCATCGGAAATCAAGCATTTCAGTACTGCGACAGGCTCGAAAGCATAACAATTCCCAAAAGTGTAACGAGTATCGATGCAGATGCTTTCGCTGATACGGCGATTTATAATAACGAAGGTAATTGGAAAGACGGTATACTGTATATTGGAGATTGCCTGATTAAAGCAAGGAACGATATACAGACTGCAGATATTAGTGCTGACACGAGAATAATTGCAAATGATGCTTTTCTTAACTGCAGCAAGCTTAGGCGTGTGACTATTTCGGATAGCGTAACAAATATCGGAGAGCTTGCATTCTGTGGCTGCAGCAGTCTCAAGAGCATTACTATACCTGATGGTGTAACGAGCATCTGCTGGCAAACATTTGACAAATGCAGGGGGCTTACTCATGTGGTTATTCCAAGCAGTGTAACCAGTATCGATGTATATGCTTTTAATGAATGCGATAGCCTTGCTGATGTATATTATGGTGGAAACGAAGATCAGTGGAATGCAATCAGCATCGAGGATTGGAACGACGATCTGCTGAACGCAAATATCCACTATAACGGAGAAGGTATTGCTGATTCATTCAACGAATACACCTACCGTGCGGACAGAATGACAAATCCTGACAGCATTGAAGCAAAATCATACAATACATTACTTGCGGATATGCCTTGTGAAATCATGGCACGGGCTTTGGAGGAATCGGGTTTCAGAAGCTCAGCTGAAGCATGGAAAGCTTTAACTACTACAGTTGAAAGCATCGATGATCCGAGCAATCTTTGGGAAAGCGGCCTGGAAGAAAAGGATATGTTCAGCGCAATAATTCTGAAGGCCCTGCAGAGTTCTACGGAATTTGAGATTCCGCGAATGATTTTGAAAACGGAAACTGATGCCAAAGAATATTGGGGTATATTTGCCAACACTATAAAAACAGAATTCAATATTAGTAGCTTGGATAATCTAAAACTTGACGATTTGACGGCAAAGCAGCTAAACGAGCTAAATGACCAGGTAAAAGAGAATCTTAAAAAGAATGCGCCGGAGTTTTCTGATACGGATAAATTCTTTAGCTTAATGGATGATATTGCTGACGGCGCTACGCTATTGACAGATTACTGCGAAAAAATTGCTGCATATTTCAATTTGCTTCAACTCGAAAACTCGATGAAAGAAGTAGTTAGGGAAATGTATGAAGTGGCATGTGAGAATAATGCCGATTTGCCACTCAGACTTGCACTGAAAGACTGTGTTGACGTACTTAATACCGGAGAAAACGCCCTTACATTTGACATTATGATGAATGTAGGAGTAAACGGAGTTCTGCGGTATACCATGAAAGAACTTACAGGCGCACTGTGGGATTCGGTTATGGACTCTGTAAAAGTTGCCCACCCAGCTGTTGCAGCTATATACGCTGCATACCATGCTGGAAAATTTGTATGCAACCAGCTTTTATCAACTGACGATCTTGTTGAAAACTATTTTAAAATGTTTGCGACAATGGAGTGTGAGCAGCTTGCCGCGGTCACGGTCGGAAATCTGAGAAGCGACTATTTGTCAAAAAATACCGTAGACAATGCAAAAGCTTATCTTGATTCAGTAAAGCTGAGCTTCGGCTTTGCATATGAAGATTGCGATGCTGCGTATGCGTTTTGTGATACTTCGGACAAAGCTGTATTTAACCAGATTTTGCAGGCGTTTGGAAAGGCAGATTACAGTGAAGTAAAATCTGAAATTGATACTCTGAAATCTGTTTTGAAAGACCACCAGACATTGACAGAAACCGCTTGGGTTTACAGTCTGGATGATGACTTCCCGGAAAGCGGGTTATTTGAAAAATATAGAACGAGAACAGATGATATATTATCGTCTATGAGAGAAAAATATCATATTGCCTGCCCAGTTAATGTGTATGTATACGACAACGAGAATAATCTTGTTGCATATATTGAAGATGGCAATGTCTATGCCGAAGGCAATGTTGTAGCAGTTTTAAAGGGCGATGAAAAAACAATCTCTATTTATGATGACGCTGATTGCAGAATTGTTTGCGAGGGATATGACAACGGCACTATGAATATAATCGCTGAAGAATATGACGGTGATGAAGTCAGCAGAATCTTAAACTTCAATGATGTTCCGGTCAGCAGCGGTACTGCATTCTCAACAGAAACCGGCAGTGGTGTAATCACTAACGGAAGTGAGACCATCCAGCCGGACTATGACAGTGCAAGTACAAACTCCAAAACTGTAGACGGCAAGATTGAAGGCGGTTACTTTGAGAGCAAGGAAGGCATATTTGTAAACAGTTCTTTCAATACCGGCAATGTTATTACCGTTACAGCGATAGCACCTAAGGGAATGAAATTTGACCATTGGGTATGCAGTGATGATGGTATGCTTGATGACATAAACAGCGTAAGCACTGCACTGACTGTTCCCAACGAGAATTTTGATATAAGCGCAGTATTCAAGTTGTCAAATCCATTTGTTGATGTTCAGGAAGGCAGCGTATATTACGATGCTATCCTCTGGGCATACTACCACGAGCCGCAGCAGATAACAGGCGGCTTCACCGCAACCGAGTTCCGCCCCGGCAATCCCTGTACCAGAGCGCAGGTAGTAACCTTCCTGTGGCGTGCGGAAGGTTGCCCCGAACCTACGGGTGACACAAGTATCTTCAAGGATGCGGCAAGCATCGCAACACCATTCCAAAAGGCGGTTGCCTGGGCAGTTGAGAGGGGAATTACTGCAGGCTTCAATGACGGCACCTTCCGTCCCAACGATCCCGTAACAAGAGCGCAGTTTGTAACCTTCCTCTGGCGATACGAAGGGCAGCCTGAAACCACAGGCAGCATTAACGGATTCAAGGACGCAGCAAGCATTGCGACACCCTATCAGCAGGCAGTTGCATGGGCAGTGGAAAAGGGCATTACCACAGGCTATGAGGACAACACCTTCCGCCCCAACGCGGCATGCACACGCTGGGCAGTTGTGCTGTTCATGTACAGAGACCTGGCATAAGAGCTTTTCGTAGAACAAAATCAAATATCAAGAATAAGGTCGGAGCAGAGCTCCGGCCTTATCTATTTCTAGTAAAAACATAATTGTATATGGTGCATTTTCGAGGAGTTGTTTTCAGGTATGTAATTACACTAGCTCGAATACTTTACTCGAAATATGCTCAGTAAATACCAACTTTTTTAAGTATAGAATTAAAATTAATGCCCTAATCTAAAAGAATGAGTAGCAACTATATACCTTTTTAATTTTACCCTATGAAAATCCCTTGATATAAAGCCAAAAGCGAGGTTAGCGGGTTCAAATGCGAACCTACCGACCTCGCTTTTTTGTTTTCTGGGTTTCCGGGCAACCGCTGCCGCCGGAAAAAGTGAACCCACTCTGCCTAACCTTTTAATTTTTCATACACACCAGTTTACATAGGTCAATTTGAAAAAACGGAAAAAGCAGTAGCCTTTTTCCACGTTTTATTGTACAATCAGATACAACACATAAAAAAAGATCGTATAGCAATCATAAACGAAAGGAAAACGAAATGCCTTTTAAAACCTTCGAGAGAAATTATAAGACGGACAGAAGTCTTGATGATTTCAGGAAAATAATACAGGAAGGATATACGAACGGATGTGAAGCGACCAAGCTGGGAAAACCGGCTGACTATATTCCGAAGCTCGCAAAGGCTGACGGTGATGCATTCGGGATCTGCATGATAAATAACAATGGAGAAATCATTGAAGTCGGAGATACAAGAACACGCTTCTCTATTCAGTCTATTTCCAAGGTCATCACCCTTGCCGCGTCATTGAAATACCGCGGATACAGAGACACCTTCTCTCATGTTATGATGGAGCCCTCCGGTGATGAATTCAATTCCATACAGAAGCTGGATACGAGGAGCAGTCTGCCGTTCAATCCGTTCATCAACGCGGGAGCCATACAGACGACAAGTCTTCTGGCGGATATGTTCGAGTTTGAGGAACTGTTGGAGTTCGCAAGGAAGATTTGTATAGATGAAGACATCACCCTGAATGAAACTGTATATAAAAGTGAATTTGAGACCGGTAACAGAAACCGAGCCATTGCTTATCTGCTGCAGAGCAAGGACGTTTTGATGGCGGATCCGGAAAAGACGGTAGATCTTTACTTTAAGATGTGTTCTCTGAACGTAACGGCAAGATCCTTAGCCGGTCTTGGAATAGTACTTGCAAACGGAGGGATGAATCCGTTTACTGAAAAGCATTTCATTGCCCCCTTCTATGTTAGAACGATCAAGAGCATAATGTTCACTTGCGGAATGTATGATTTCTCGGGAGAGTGGGGCGTGCGGGTCGGACTTCCGGCAAAGAGCGGCGTCGGCGGCGGAATCTTATGCGCTGCTGATAATATGGGCTTTGGAACCTATGGACCGGCATTAGACAAACACGGCAATAGTGTAGCAGGCATTGAGGCATTGGAGCATATTTCACACTTAATGGGTTTGCATGTTTTTGAGTAATCGAACCAGTTAAAGTACAGTCTTTTAAATTGAAATCTGATATCTTTTATCTTTGCATCATTTCATCGTATTAACAGCTCAACACATACCGGGGACAGAAATGGGTTCAAGGAATTATCAATGAGCGAGTTCCTTGATGAAGCTGTCATCAAAATTTGATCGCAGCCCATGCACCCCACAGTGAAACAAAAAGGCTTTACCACAACTATTGACATAGAGCCGAAATTTTACGTCCAGACAATATAACAAAAATCCGGCAATGCTGACGCATTGTCGGATTTTTTATGAAGTATGGGCGGAAAAGAGCCGCTCAAAACCTATTAATCCCTATGGCGCGCCGCCCTTAGCAGCGGCCTGTAAAAGCTATGCGATTAAAAAAGTGGCTTACTTGCTGATGTGCTGAACAAGAAGTACGGGAGCGCAGCCCTCTTTAGTAAGCAACGCAGTAAATTTGGAATCGGCAAGAGCAGGACCGTTGACGGTCTTGTAACCAAGCCGTTTGAATGCCGCAAATCCATCCTCAAAATGATCTACGTTTACACGCATACCATTTACGTCTTCACCGGTGAACTGAATTACGTCAATAGTGGCACCGCTATTGTTTCCCAGCGTGAACATGGCGGAAAGAGGGGCGAGATCTGCGCCGAAAACCGTCATATGCTTGACAGTCATATCCAATTCCTTTTCATAGGTGTTGACGATGTCTGTTTCATCGTTACGGAACAGAGCAGCGTTTACGGAAGTGATTTTCATTATAAATGCTCCTTATCTGATGATTTTTCCGGAAATCCGGAAGGATTTTACTTATCATGATTTTAGCATGATTATTGCTTTCCGTCAATACTGCAATTTTGTGAATGCATTTTTTCCCATCAAATTATAAGTTTCAGTAGGTTAAACCCGGAAAAGGCACACAGGCCTTTGAAGAGATCGCATCGAACATCATTCGGTTCGGTTTCCCGAAGAATAGGAAAAAGGACCCGATCATCGACCTTCGTCTGGCCGCCCTCAGCGACAGGCTCGTTATGCGTATCCGGGATGACTGCCCACACTTTGATATCACAAAGCGTATTGCGGAGGTCGTGCAGGATAACGACCCCATGAGTCAGATGGGAATACGCATTACGAGCAAGATAACAAAGAACATAGAATATACTCACGCATTTTAAACAAACAACACGGTCACCCTCAATCTGCACGAGCTGACCGATGAGGACATTGCGAAGATCGCAGACACATACAAGGCATCTTTAACTTAACCTCCACTGTGGTCGAGGTTAAGATAGTATGGCGATTTGAGGTTCGAATCCCCCAATATCGAACTTTTTCCGACTACATAGCTCAGTTAATTTGCACCAAAAGGTGCGCGGGATTTTTGCTCTGAAAACAAAAAATACCGGCTCGGGAGCGGTCTGATCGACCAATCCGAAGCCGGTTTTCGCTTGCTTTACAGTATTACGGGCTGTTTTTGCCTCAAAACGAAGAGCGTTGCCCGGTTTATACGGTTCAGAGTATGACCGCATCCGCGGCAGCACGCGGAGCAGTGCGCAGATAGCTGACATCGGGATAGCCGAGAAGCATACAGCACTGTATTTCCTTGTCACCCGTGCCGAGCCAGCTACGTATCTCCGGACTGATGCTGAAGAGTCCCTTGAGATAGCCGTTGTAAAGAGCGCCCATGCCCATGGCGACAGCCATATTCTCTATATTCTGTGCCGCCATTCCCGCGTCAAGTCCGCGTCCGCCAGCTATGACAAGCAGAAGCGGCGCGTTCTGGAACAGATAGTCGTCCCTCGTATCGGCCTTATAACGCTTGTTGAACTTGGCGTAGAGCTTCAGCTGCGGATCCATCGAGCTGATATCCTCGGGCGTGAAGTCGTCAATGACCTTTCGCGTGAGCGTTTTGAGCTCTTCCAGCCTGTCCGCAACAAAGATAAAGCTGTTGTCCTGCTGGTTCTTCGCCGTTGCGGTATACCGGCCGGCCTGGATGAGCTGCGCTATCGCTTCCTTTGATACAGGCTTCTGCGCATATTTTCTAATGCTCCTGCGGGTCTTGATCAGGCTGAGCATAGCCTCGGGAGCTATGTCGCTGCAGGTCACCGGCTCAACGTCCGCCATATCATACTCGGGAATGCTCACCGCTTCCTGAGGACAGATCGCCACGCAGTGACCGCACAGGATGCAGGTCGGGCGCTTGACAGCCGCTTTGCCGTCATCTATCAGGATGTTGGCCATACAGCAGTCAGCCGCGCAAAGACCGCAGCCTATGCAGTTTTCACGGTCAATAGCTACCATTTCAGCACTTCACCTTTTTTGACTGAGTAAGCAGGCTTACAACTATAAAGACCACCAGCGCAGGAAGCAGCGGGGAGACAGATGGATACGGGATGTTGATGACCTTGAGGGTGTTACCGAGCAGGCAGAGCGTTACGCCTACGACAAAGCTCGATATAGCACCTGCGGGCGTGGCCTTCTTCCAGAAGATGCCGCCGACGATCATGATCAGTGCGCCGCAGTTGAGCAGTGCGTATGCCGCCGAGAGCAGAGGCACGAGGTCCGTGAACTTGAGGGATATGAGAAGTCCGAAGACGCCGGTCAGCAGAGTTGACCAGGTGGTGATGCGGGAGAGCTTCTTCTCATTCTTCTCGCCAGGGTTTATATACTTGAGATAAATGTCGTTGACGATGTTCGCAGAGCAGGCGATCAGGCTGCCGTCACAGGTAGACATGACTGCCGCGCAGATGGATGCCACCATAAGGCCCGCAAGCACCGGCGGGAACGCCTCGAGCAATACCTTGAAGAGGATCGTGCTGTCCTCGGCATCCGGCCACAGTGCCTTGCCGTACATACCCATAATTGTGGGCATGACCGCAAAGATTATGATGATTATCGCCGCGATGATAGGTGCCGCAACGACCGTCTTCTCCTTCTTGCAGGCCGCGGTACGCTGATAGCCCGGTGCGGAGATAAGTCCGTACAGCATGGTAGGGCCGAACATCATTATAAAGGTCTCGGTGTCAAAGGGGATGGCCTCCCAGTTGGATGCGGGCAGATTGCTCGTCATGAGCGAGAAGCCGCCGTTTGCCGCAATGAAGATTATTCCGGCAATGACCGATATGAAGATCACCGCGGATTGGATGACGTCCGTGACCATGACGCCCCACATACCGGACATGGCGCTGTATATCATGACTATCACCGTGGTGATGATAGCGCCCCAGATGCCGGACATTCCGAGATACTCAAACAGCAGCTTGCCGGCGGTGATCTGTCCTGCCATGACCGCTGCGATGGCCGCATAGTGCAGTATTGCCGTCAGCAGAGGCGTCACCCTGTCGCCGTATACGTCGTTTACAACGTCAGGCAGCGTGATGTAGCCTCTCTTGCGGATCGCCTTTGCGATTACGATAGCGAAAAGGATGTAGCTGAATGCCGTTCCTATTCCGTACCATGAGCCGCCTATGCCGTACTGAGCACCGTACTGTGCTCCGCCGACCACGACACCGTTGCCGATGTGTGAGCCCAGATAAGTGCCCACAACGAGCAGCAGGGTGCCCTGTTTTGCCGCTGTCATAAAGTCTTTGTTCGTGGAGCTGAACTTGCGGCCTTTCAGTCCGATGAGCAGCATACCGATAAAGTACACTGCGAGAACTGCGATAATTACAGTCGTGCTGTTCATTCTGTTTCTCCTTTACTATATTACTCCCTTTGTCCTCAGAGCTTCGAGCTCAGAGTCGCTCATATCCAACACGGACTTGTATATCTCTTCCGTGTGCTCTCCCACCGTGGGAGCGGGTCTGTATTCAATGTCAGGATGCTCGCTGAGCTTGAACGGGAAGCCCACAAACGGCACAGGTCCGTATTTTTCAAGCCCCGCGACAGGCACGTTCATTATAAACCCGTTGGCTCTGAGCTGAGGCTGATTAAGAAGCCTTCCCGGAGTATTCACTATTCCCGACGGAACGCCTATGCGCTGGAATATCTCATCAAGCTCGTCGCAGGTCTTGTCCGCCGCCCACGCTCTTATGACGTCCTCTATTTCCTTGCGGTTTTTGAGACGCTCCTCGATGCTGTTGTAATAGCACTCCTTGTGGAGAATGGGATCGTCGAGCTCTTTGATGAGATTGTGATAGAAGGGATTCGTGCCCGCATGGTAGTTTATGAAGCCGTCCTTCGCCTTGAGGTAGCCGTAAGGCGCGGAGTCATCGCCGCTCATGGCTGCATCTTCTCCGCTGAGATACGCCTCGGCTATAGAGTCGGAACGAATGACCGAGGAGGCTGCCAGCATCGCCACGTCAACGTACTGTCCCTTGCCGGTGCGGGTCCTGTCATAGAGGGCGAGGACCACGCCCATCGCCGCGTACATCGCCGCGATATGGTCGTGGATCGCACCCTTGCTGCGCTGGATCTCTCCGTTTTCTATCCTCGTTACGCCAGACATGGAGGAGATGATGCCGTCAAAGGCGATCCTGTCCTTCATCGGTCCCGTCTGACCGAAGCCTGTGACGGACACCATGATTATCCGGGGGTTTATTTTTTTGACCTCATCATAGGTCAGCCCCATCTTTGCCATCACGCCCACCCGGAAGTTCTCAAGAAGAATGTCCGACTTTGCGATGAGCTTCTTGACGAGCTCAAGTCCCTCGGGCGTGCGCATATCGGCGGTGATGCTCTTCTTGTTGACGTTACAGGTCTGGAAAAACAGACTGACTCCGTCCTTCCACGGGCCGACCGTGCGGCTTATATCTCCCTCGCCGGGCTTTTCGACCTTTATGACCTCAGCACCCATGTCTGCAAGAAGCTGACCGCAGAACGGGCCTGCAATGTATCTCGACAGGTCAACGACCCGGATACCTTCCAATATCCCTGCCATCACGCGGCTCCTCTCAGTAACGCTCGTTGAGTGCCGACTTCAGTCCGCCCTGATCCATAGAAGCCTTAAAGCTGCTCATCTCTTTCTGCTGCACGTTGCATCTTGCGAGGTTGAACATCTCGGTCGCAAACGACATACTGTTGGCAAAGCCGCGGATATCGTACATCTTTCTGATGGAGTGCTTCATCATTGCCATGCTCTCGGGAGGTATCTTTGCGATGCGTCCGGCGATCTCGTACACCTTGGCATCGAGCTCCTCTCTGGGAACGACGTAGTTCACGACACCGATCTCGCGCAGCTCCTCGGCACTGTAGTATTTGCCCTCATACAGCCACTCGTTGACCTTGTTCATCGGCATCTTCCAGAACTCCACCGGGATCTCCGGAATGAAGCCCAGTATGATCTCGGGATTGCCGAAGGTCGCGTCCTCGGATGCGACTATCATGTCGCCCATGAAGGAGATGGTCAGTCCGCCGCCTATGCAGTAGCCCTGCACCGCGGAAATGATCGGCTTTGGCGCATACCACATCTTCAGGAAGAAGTCTGTCTCACCCTGCGTGTCCGCTCTGCGCTCCACGATGTCGGTTATGTTGTTCTGCATGCTTTCCTTGAGGTCGAAGCCTGCGGTGAAGGCTCTGCCTTCCGCTCTTATCACTATGACTCTGACCTCGGGGTCCTTGACTGCCATATCAAAACTCTCCTCGAACTCTCTGAGAAGCTGGCTGCTCAGCGCGTTGAGCTTCTTCGGACGGTTGAGTGTGATGATCCCCATATTATCTCTTTTTTCAAATAAGCAAAGTTCCATTTTTCTGTTCCTTTCTGCATCTATCGAATTAGCTAATTACCGCGCCAGCACGGTAATTAGCTAAAGTATGCACTGATAATACATCATTCCGGAGGAAAAAGCAAGTACTTTTTTTATTGTCAGACAAGTTTTTTGGCCATTTTGCCCCGCTCCTAAATGATGTGATGTTTGCCTAAATGTTGCATTACCACACATCATTAGCCTATTTATCAATCTATTATTGTGGTAATGATGTGTAACCTAATGGCGATTTAGGGTTCAAATCCCCCAACTTCAAACTTTTCTCTGCGACTTTGCTCAGTTGATTTGAAGTAAAAGGTGCGCGGGATTTTTGCCCTGAAAACGAAAAATACCGGCTCTCGAAAGACTGCGACAGTCCTCCAAGAGCCGGTTTTCGCTGATTTTATAGTATTTTTCACACATTTTGTCCTAAATGTATAAAATTTGCCTGATTTATCCGGTAAACAAATCAGGCAACTTATTTGCTGTATTTGCCCCAAAAGTACACCGGCGGGCAGTCGCGGCAAGTTGAAATTTGATTTCCTCTTCGTAATTTGAAAAAAGTATAGATTACTATCCCTCAGTACGCTGATTATCGGAAAATCTGTTCTTCGTATTCATTTCTCACATACCGGGATTGCTCTTTCTCCACCATTCCATGAACTCGTTGCCGGTCATCGTATACCACTGGCCAACATAAGTGCCTTCATCAAGTTCCTTCGCGATTCTCTCGGCTTGTTCTCTCGGCATTCCTGCAACGGGATTGGACATGCCCTGACCTCCCGTGACCTGTTTCAGTTCGTCCTCGGAAAGTTTTGCAAGCTTGCCCTTGATGTTCTTATATTCTTCTTTGATTGCGTTCAGTTCTTCCTTCGTTTTCATGGGGGTACTCCTTCTTTATTAGTTACATCTTTTTATACTATATTATTCTGATCCCCAGTAATCCGGCCATTTGCCGCTGCCGCTTCCACCCGGATTCGGGGGCGGTGTAGTGCCTCCCAATCCTCCGCTGCCTCCCCAGCCTTCTCCCCAGTAGTCACCCCATGAATTGCCGCCGGTAACTGCCTTCAGTTCTTCCTCGTTCAGCTCTGCGAGCTTTTTGTTCAGGGTTTCAACCTCATTCTTGAGGGCGTTCAGCTCTTCTTTCGTTTTCATAGAAGTGTCTCCTTTCAGATTTATGAGTAATCCCACAGTGTTCTACTATAGGAAGATATCAGGGATAAATGACTTTGGCGACTTCATAGCTATCGAAATCTACTTCATGTCCGCCGACTACCTGCCTGAGCTCGTCCTCGCTCAGCTCCGCGAGCTTTGCGTTCAGGTCTTCAACCTCGTTCTTGAGGGCGTTCAGTTCTTCTTTCGTTTTCATGAGTCTTATTCCTTATCGCCTTCAATATGCATCACATCATTTGATAACTTGAAGAAATATCCATTGCAATCAAATGGTATTGTATCAGCTCCTTCATCTACGGTAAAACCGTCGGTATAATAAGGAGTAATGAATCCTCTGTCAAAAATGAAGCCGCCAACCACCTGATTCAGTTCATCCTCGCTCAGCTCCGCGAGCTTCGCGTTCAGGGTTTCAACTTCCTCTTTAAGTGCGTTCAGTTCTTCTTTTGTTTTCATGGTATTTACCTCCTTTGGTGTTTCCATCTTTATATACGATGCAGTCGTGAAAATGGCCACTCTTTTGTGTATCCCATCTTTTCGGTCAGGTCGTGCAGGCTCTTGTCGTGCTGCGCCTGCGTGAACGCTCCGTGTTCGAGAAATAACTTTCTATTTATATTTTACCATAGCACATTTTGATAGACAACAAAAAATTGCCTGATTTATCTGGTAGACAAATCAGGCAAACTATTTGCCTAAGTCGAAGTAAACGGTGCGTAGGTATAGGTAATTTGAAGTAAAAGTACACCAGCGGGGAGAATTTCGGACGGAATACATTACAAATACAATTCTGCCGTCCGGATTCAAAGTCCTTTCAGATTTTGAACAAAGCCGCTCGCAAGCCGGCGACAGACGCAGCAGCGGCAGGGAGAACGAGGTCTCTCTGCCGCTGCGGGATATTGCTTTATTTTATGCTCTTTCTTTTTTGTCGTAAGCCGTCATTCCGACAAGCGCAGCGCCGCTTAATACGAGAAGTGCGGTCCACAGTGCCACATTGCTGTTATCGCCGGTCTTCGGGGTGGTCGGATCATTTTCGGGCTTATCATTCGGTGTGGGATCGGTCGGCTCGGTGGGCTCCTCCGGCGTCACGATCGTCGTCTCGCCGACAGGCTTCCACACGGCGTAGAAGGTCGTATCTCCGGTCAGCTCCGGCTTGTCGCCGATGCCGTAGGCGTTGCCCGCTTCATCCGTCCAGCCGATGAATTCGACCTTGACCGTTCCGTTGCCGTCGTAAGCGAGGAACGGCTCCCCGGTGCCGCCGGTGATCGTTGCGGGCTTTTCGCCGCGGAGCAAGGTCTTCTGTACCGGGCAGGCAAGACCGGAGACATAGAAGCCCTCGCCGCCGTCGAGGGAAAGCGTCGCGTTGCCGACGGTCTTAGGCTTGTCAAAGGTGTGGGAAAGCTCGTCCGGCATATTGAGGATGTATTCGACCCTGTACATCGGCTCTACGCTCAGGTGAAGCTCCCTGCAGCCCGATACGTCGTCCGCAATGTCCTTAGCCTTGACATAGGGGGAGCCGGCAAGCTCGCCGTTTTCCGAGCTGACCCTGTAGAGCTTATCCGCAGGAGGAGTGAGCTTTGCAAAGCCGCCGGCGTGCGCAGCGAAGGCTTCGCCCTCTTCGGAGACTGCGTCAACATCGCCGCCGTTTATGACGATCTCGCCCACGCTTTCTTCACCGTAATTTCCGGTGCCGATCGCTCCGCCCTTCTTGCTCGTGGCGGAGACCTTACCGCCGTTAACGGTGACGTAGGCAGCACCGGCGCCGCCCCACGCGCCGTAGCCTTCACCGCTGCCGATGCCCGCACCGCTCCATGCATGCGCGGTCACGCTGCCGCCGTTTATCGTGACGTAGGCGTCTCCGCTCGCGCCGCCGCCGATAGCCGCACCGCTGCTGCGTCCGTAAGCCTCCAGAACGACGCTCGCTTCGACTATGCCGCCGTTTATCGTAATGATGCCGCTATGCTCATCATCATCGCCGCCGATGGCTGCCGCAGTATTGTTCCAATGAAAAGAAGTTGCGTGAATGGAACCGGGGTTGTCGGTGCTCTGCGCATACACCGTAAGGCTGGTGTGAGGAACGTCCTTCATCGGGTTAATGTTTCCGCCCGGCACGTGGATGCCTTCCTTTGCATCGAGCGTGCAGCCGTCGGCAAGGATGATGTGAACGTCGCCCGTGACCTGGATGCGGAACTTGAACTGCTGATAGCCCTGTACGACGTACCAGCCGCTCTCCAGTACCTGCATATCGCCGGTGAGCGGGGTGCAGTCAGCCGTCTGCGGGGCGCCGTATTCGTCAAGATACGGAACGTCGGCGACGGTTTCGACGGTATCAATGCCATCGCTGAGGACATCAACGGGAACATCGATATCATCGGCAAATGCCGTCGGCACGAGGGTCACGAGCAGCATCACCGCGAGCAGTAGACCTAATAATCTCTTTTTCATGTATTTTTGCCTCCTTAATTGGTTTATATCTCTTTATACGAATTAAACGAAAAAAGGGCTGCTGTTTTTTTGAAATTTTTTTATGGCTCTGAACGGTACGGCTCTGCCAAACTGTATTTAGAATATTATACCACAAAAAAGCGATCACGCAAGAAAAAATCCCGGTGATCACTGTTATCGACTATGCATCCCATCTTCACGGTCAGGTCGTGCAGACTCTTGTCATACTGCACTTTGTTCTCTCACCATGCTGGCAGTATAACACAGAAACCGTGGAATGAAAAGTGGTGTTTCTCCTTCGCGGTAGAGAATGAATAAATGAAGCAAAATGAAGACGGCTTCGCCTAATGAAGCGACGTCGCCCTCACGCTGATTTCTCCCTCTTCAATTTCTTCATTAGCGCAGCGTCTTCATTTCTTCATTAGCCCATCAGGGCTCCTTCATTCAAAAATCCCGCTTTTGCCTTGGTAGACAAAAGCGTGATTTTTGTTGGCGGAGGGTAAGGGATTCGAACCCTTGAGCGCTGTTACGCGCTAACTGATTTCGAGTCAGCCCCGTTATGACCACTTCGATAACCCTCCATATATTAACCGCCGCACAGCGACGGTTATTTTTTCAGTTTATATCCTCAAAATCAAATGCATCGTCGTCAACGTCCATGCTCATTTCACCGACACGCATACGGCGCTCGATCTTCATCTTTTCAACGTACTTGTGGATAAGCTCCTTGACCTCCCAGGGCTGCTTGACATTCTTGATAACAAGCTGCGGAACGCTCTTGTCGGTGGACACAACGGTGATGGTTCCGACACCGAAAATGCGCTGCCACAGATTCTGGGTAACACGGAGGTCACGGACGCGGTAGAGAATGACCTCGTCCTGTTTGACGTTCAGAAAACCGCGGCGGAGGAACAGACGGTCTTCGCTGAGAGCATATCTTGTAAAGGACCAGGGAAGACCGAAATATCTTTTTCTGTCATGCCACAATTCTTTTATGCCTTCCAAAACCTTTGCCATGGTAGTCACTCCTTCGTGTAATGTGCTTTTAATTGTAACCAATTACAGAGCAAAAATCAAGTGCTTATGTAGTTTTCCGCTTTTTAGCGCTGGACATTTCTGCTGTTGGGATATATATTAATTAGGCGAAATCAAAAAAAGGAGATGAAACAGTGAATAGCTTCAGGAATGCTGCGGTATATGCGGGAAAATATTTCCGCACCTTTTACCGCTGGCTGTTTGTTGCGGGCTTCATCGGCCTTGTTTGCGGACTTGTGGGCTCGCTGTTTCACCTTGCGGTAAACTGGGCAACCTCCTTAAGAACCGACAACGGCTGGCTTATATACCTTTTGCCCGCTGCGGGCTTTCTCATCGCGGGAATGTACCGCATCACCGGAATGAAGGGCGTCGGCACAAACCGCATCATAGATTCAATTCACGACGGCGACGGAATAAGCGTGCTGCTGGTTCCCGTCGTGTTCGCTGCAACGGTTGCAACCCACCTCGTAGGCGGCTCCGCAGGACGTGAGGGCGCGGCGCTTCAGATAGGCGGCGGTCTCGGAAACAAAATCGGCAGGGCTATGCGCCTTGACGATAAGGATATGCGTGTTGTAACCCTCTGCGGCATGAGCGCCGTCTTTGCGGCACTCTTCGGAACACCGCTTACGGCAACGATTTTTGCCCTTGAGGTAATCTCCGTCGGCGTGCTTTACTATGTGGCACTCATACCCTGCCTCGTGTCGTCTATTGTTGCCTACGCAATTTCGCTGTGGTTCAAGCTTGCGCCAACACGCTTTGAGATCACATTTGAACCCCTTGCGGCGCTGACGCTTCTCAAGGTCGTGGTGCTTGCAATTGCCTGCGCGCTGGTCAGCATCGTTTTCTGCGTGGCCCTGCACAAAACCGAGGAGTTTGCGGCAAACAAAATCAAACACGGCTGTACCCGCGCGGTAATCGGCGGTGTAATTCTCATCGGACTTACGCTCCTTGTGGGCTCAAATGACTATAACGGCACAGGTGAAGCAGTAATCGCAAGCGCAATCAATGAGGGTGCTGCGCCGGACTGGGCATTCTTCTGGAAGATAGTTTTTACCGTAATCACCATTGCCTGCGGCTTCAAGGGCGGCGAAATTGTGCCGACCTTCTTCATCGGCGCAACCCTCGGCTGCGTTCTGGGCCCCGTTCTCAGCCTGCCTGCAGGCTTTGCGGCGGCGATAGGACTTGCGGCGGTGTTCTGCGGAAACGTGAACTGCCCCATTGCAGCCCTCGTGCTGAGCGTTGAGCTTTTCGGCTCCGGCGAGCTTATCTACTTTGCCCTTGCCTGCGCAATTTCCTATATGCTCTCGGGCTATTTCAGCCTATACAGCAGTCAGAAAATCATTTATTCCAAAACCCGTGCGGAGTATATAAACCGCTTTGCGAGGTAGGGTGCAGGTAATAGTCAAGAGGACAAATTTTCTTTCGCAAAAAACACAGTGTCATTCTGAGCGAAGCTAAGAATCCCCTCGATAAACAGGAGATACTTCGTCGCTATGCTCCTCAGAATGACAGTTTTTTAAGTATGCCGCAGGGCGATTCAAGAATCGCCTCCTAAAAAAGCAGCAGTCCGTTTTTACGGACTGCTGCTTTGCTATATTTATCTTACTTGTTCTGTGCGTTGTAGGCTTCGATGCCCTTTGCAAGAAGCTCCATGGAGCGAGTGATGTCGTCCTTGTTGATGACGTAAGCCATGCGGATTTCGTTCTTGCCGGTGTCGGGAGTCTTGTAGAAGCTCTCTGCAGGAGTGAACATGAGGGTGTCGCCGTTGTCGTCCCACTCCTGAAGCATGAACATCTGGAGCTTTTCAGCGTCGTCAACGGGGAGAGCTGCCATTACGTAGAAGGCACCCTTGGGGTCGGAGTAAACGACACCGGGAATCTTCTTGAGACCTTCAACGAGGCAATCGCGGCGTTCCTTGTATTCCTTGCGGACTGCGTCGAAGTAGTCGGGACCTACGGTGTAGAGAGCTGCGGAAGCAACCTGGTCAAGAGTGGAGGCACACAGACGGCCCTGGCACCACTTCATTGCGTGGCTGTAAAGCTCTTTATTGCGGGTGATCAAGCAGCCGATACGTGCGCCGCAGGCGGAGAAACGCTTGGACATGGAGTCAATAACGATGACGTTTTCGTCATAGCCTTCAAGCTGGAGAAGGCTCATGAGGGGCTCGCCGCCGTAAACGAATTCACGGTAAACCTCGTCGCCGATGATGAAGAGGTTGTGCTCCTTGGCGATGTCAGCCATGAGCTTCAGCTCTTCGGGGGTGAGAACGGTGCCGGTGGGGTTGCCGGGGTTGGTGAACATGATCGCGCGGGTGTGCTCATTGATGCAGGCCTCGACGCGCTCACGGATCGCGAACTTGTAGCCTTCCTCGGGCTTGGTGGTGATAGGACGTACGGTTGCACCGGTCATGGTGATGAAGGTGGTATAGTTGGGGTAGAAGGGTTCGGGGACGATGATTTCATCGCCGTCCTCGAGAATGCAGGAAAGAACTATCTGCAGAGCTTCGCTGCCGCCGGTGGAAATGAGCACCTGCTTATTGTTGATGGGAGCGCCGATCTTGTTGTAGTAATCAACGATTGCGTCGATCATTACGGGAACGCCGTCGGAGGGAGCGTATTCAAGAACGGGCTGAGAGAAATTCTTGACTGCCTCAAAGTATGCCTTGGGGGTTTCGATGTCGGGCTGGCCGATGTTCAGGTGGTAGACCTTCTTGCCTGCCTTCTTTGCTTCGTTGGCGTAGGGGGCGAACTTTCTCATGGGGGAAAGGCCGCACTTTTCAATCTTGCTGGAAAATTTCATGCGTGTAATTCCTTTCTTGATAATATTTTGTAAAGCGTGTAAATTCCGGGTATTTCAAACATTGCCATTTTAACACCGCGGCTATATATCTTCAACCGTTTGAGAATAAAAAGATTGACAGTTTTCAGACAAAGCAAAAGCGCGCCTTCGCCTGCATGGCAGGGTAAGCGCGCTGGAGCTGCTTAAAGCTTGTACTTTTTGCTGTATTCCGAGTAATACTCGTCGTATGCCTTTGTGTGCATGGCATTGAGACTGTTGATGTATTCGTGGGTGTCAAAAACCGAGGACTCAAGCTCGATCATTGCAACTGCAATGTTGGAGCAGTGGTCGGATATACGCTCAAGGTCAGTCAGAAGGTCATTGAAAACATAGCCGTGGGTAATGGTGCAGCGGCCTTTTGAGAGACGGTCGATGTGGTGAAGCTTCATTTCGTCGCAGAGGTTGTCAATGTGGTCTTCAAGAGGCTCAACGCTGTAGGCAAGCTGAAGGTCGCTCTCCGTGAAGGCGCGGATTGATGTGGAGAGAACCTCGGTTACGGCGGCGGTGAGCACGTTCAGCTCATGCCAGCCCTCGTCAGAGAAGATGATACCCTTTTCATTAAGCTCTCGTGCGCTTTCGGCAACGTTGAGGGCGTGGTCACTCATTCGCTCAAAGTCGTTGATGGTGTGAAGATATTTGCTGACGGCCTCGTTCTCCTGGGGGTTCAGCTCATTGCAGGTAAGCTTGACAAGATAACTGCCGATTTTGTCTTCGTAGCGGTCAATGATATCCTCCATGCGCTCAACGGCGGCAAAGCCCTCCTCGCTGTAGTTTTCGAGAAGTGCCATGGCCTTAAGAATATTATCCTGCGCCTTGTTTGCCATGGAATTCACGGTAAGACGGCTCTGCTCAACGGCAATGGCGGGGTGAAGAAGAAAGCGTTCCTCAAGTCTGTCCATGTCGTGAAGATCCTCTTCATGCTCATCGTCCTTGATCATACGGCAGACAAGCTTTTCAAGCAGGGCAATGAAGGGGAAGAGCAGAAGAACAATCGCAGCACGGAAGACTGTATTCAGAGCGGCGATGGAAACCATTGTCATGGTGGAACCCATAAAGGAGAAATCTATAATTGAATTTAGGGTGTAGAAGATGAGACTGAAGACAATTACGCCGAGAGTGTCAACAACAAGGTATGACCAGGCAGTGCGGCGACCTGCGGCGTTTGCACCCAGTGCGGAAAGAAGAACGGGAACTGCGGCACCTATGGCGATGCCCATGATAATGGGGAGCGCCGTGTCAAAACGGATTGCACCCGTGACGGCAAGCGCCTGAAGAATACCGACGGCGGCAGAGGCGCTCTGAAGCACGCTGGTGAAAAGCATGCCCACGAGAATGCCCAGCAGGGGATTGGAAAAGTCGGTGAGCAGATTGATGAAGGTCTCGCTTTCCTTAAGCTCGGAAACGGAGCCGCTCATTGCCTTCATGCCGAACATGAGTACGGCAAAGCCCAGAAGAATGCCGCCTACGTGCTTTGTGGAGTTTTTCTTGGAAAAGCTGTAGCAGAGAATGCCGATTACCGCAACGATAGAGGCGAGGCTTTCGGTTGAAAACAGAGAAATAATACCGTCTGCGCCGTTGCCGATTGCTGAAAGACAGATAATCCAGCCCGTGATGGAGGTGCCGATGATGGCGCCCATTACGATTCCGATGGCCTGTCTTACCTTCATCATGCCGGAGTTGACGAAGCCGACAACCATGACGGAGGTTGCGGAGGAGGACTGGATTACGGCCGTGACGCCGGTGCCGAGAAGAATGCCCTTAAGCGGAGTGCTTGAAAGGCGGTAAAGCACAAGCTCAAGCTTGCTGCCGGCGACTTTTTTCAGGCTTTCGCCCATGAGTGACATGCCGAAGAGAAACAGCGCAACGCCGCCGAGCAGCGCAATAACGTTGGAAACCCCCATACATTTACTCCTTAATTTCTGAAAATATAATAAGTGAAAATGATAAATCCGAACTTCTCACAAATACAACATATCATACAACTTAATCAATTGCAAACAGGGAAAATGAACTTTGTCGACACAGACAAAAACCCGGTTTTCACATGAGGAAACTGAAGAGCTCTTTGGTGATTATTACCTATGGAGAATAGAGCCCTATGTACGCTCTTGCCAATAAAACTTACATTTGATAAAATATTATATAAAGATAAAATCAAGGCGGTGCGATTATGCTGCGAATTATCATGGGAAAAGCAGGCACGGGCAAAAGCTCTGCCGTTATGAAGGAAATAAACCGTGCGGTACAGCGGCACGAGGCGGGATATATTCTGCTTGTCCCTGAGCAGTACAGCCACGAGGCCGAGCGTGAGCTCTGCGAAATCTGCGGTGACAGCCTTTCGCTGTACGCCGAGGTGCTGTCCTTTACGGGACTTGCCCGCAGGCTCAATGCGGAGCTTGGCGGCGGTGCGGCAAAATATCTGGACAAGGGCGGCAGACTTCTGTGCATGGCGCTTGCAGCAGAGGGACTGTACTCAAGACTCCGTGTGTATTCATCTGCGAGAAAAAGAGCAGAGATGCAGACCTTGCTTCTCTCCGCCGTGGACGAGCTAAAAACCGCCTGTATAAGCACTGAACAGCTTGCAGAGGCCGCATCAAAATGCGAGGGTGCGCTGTCGGAAAAGCTCTCCGACCTTGCGCTTGTGCAGGAGGCCTATGACGCTGTGGTGGCAAACGGCCATGCCGACCCCGCAGACAGACTCAGCGTTCTTGCCGAGCAGATCGAATACAGCTCCTTCTGTGAGAAAAATCATGTGTATATTGACGGGTTTACAGACTTTACCGCCCAGGAAAAGCGCGTGATCGAGGCTCTGCTCCTGAAGGGCGCTGAGGTGACGCTCTGCATCGGCTGTGACGCCCTTGAAAGCGGAAACGAGATTTTTGAGCTGGGCAGAATAACCGTGAGCTCTCTTTTGGGCTTCTGCCGTGAAAACAGAATAAAATACGAGCTTCAGACCATGGACGGCACGGCGGGAAAGAACGAGGCCCTGCGCGTCTATGCGGATAATATGTTCAGCTACTCCGCAGCCAAAGCGGAGTGCGAAGAGGGAGTTGTGGGCATTCATGCCGCGGGCAGCGCCGCCGAGGAATGCGAGTTTGCCGCCGCAAGATGTATTGAGCTTGTGCGCGACACGGGCTGCCGCTGGCGCGATATTGCCATTGCCGTCCGCGGCTTTGAGGATTACCGCCTCATGCTTGAAAGCGTATTTGAGCATTACGGAGTGCCGCTTTACACCGCGAGAAAGGGCGACCTGCTCTCGAAGCCTCTGCCCGCGCTGATTTCCGGCGCATACGAGATAATAGGCGGTGGCTGGGAAATTGCCGACGTGCTTTCATATCTCCGAACGGGCCTTGCGGGACTTGAGGAGGACGAGTGCGACGAGCTTGAAAACTACATACTCCTGTGGCAGCTCCGGGGCTCCGCCTGGAAGCAGGAGGGGGACTGGCGCCTGCACCCCGAGGGCTACGGCGGCGAATATACCGACGAAACCAATCAGCAGCTCCGCAGAATAAACCGCCTGCGCCGAATTGCAGCGGCACCGCTTCTGCACTTTGAGGAGCGCAGTAAAGCGGCGGAAACCGCAAGAGAACAGGCCGAGGCTCTCGCTGAGCTTCTTGAGGAGCTGAAGCTTTCCGAAAAGCTTGAAAAACGCTCGGAGGAGCTTAATGAAAGGGGCCTTTCTGCAAGAGCGCAGGAATATGCGCAGCTCTGGGATATAACCGTATCGGCGCTGGAGCAGAGCGCGGCGATCCTCGGTGCTGCCGAGTCCGACACCGACAGCTTCGGCCGACTGTTTACAACCATGCTCTCGCGCTACGATGTGGGAACGATTCCCGTATCCCTTGACCGCGTTACAGCGGGGGATTTTGACCGTATGCGCCGCAGAAGAATAAAGCATCTCATTGTGCTGGGCGCCTCCGACGAGCGTATTCCCGCTCCCGAAGCTGAGGGCGGAATGTTCTCAAACGATGAGCGAAAGCGTCTGCTTGAGCTTGACATTGATTTGGGCGGCGCAGGAGACAGCGATATGTGGCGTGAATTTTCCGTCATCTACAACTGTCTTACTCTGCCCTCGGAGAGCCTGCATTTCAGCTATCCCGCCTTCAGCGCCTCGGGCGATGCGGTGCGCCCCGCCTTTGCGGTCAGCAGAGCGAAAAGCCTCTTCGGTCTTGAAACCGAGGCGGTCATAGCGGGAAAACTCCGCATGAACGCGCCGTCGCCGGCACTTGAGCTTGCGGCTAATGCCCTGCGGGGCGGCGGTGAGACTGAGGCATCTGCTGCGGAGTATTTCGCGGAGGAGTATCCCGAACGCATGAACGCTCTGATGAGAGCCTCGGAAATGAGCAGGGGAAGTCTTTCAAAGGCCTCCGTCAAGGCCCTTTACGGCGAAAAGCTCCGCCTTTCCGCCTCAAGAATCGACAAATTCGCAAACTGCCGCTTCGCCTACTTCATGCAGTACGGTCTCAAGGCGAAAAAGCGCGAGCCCGCAGGCTTTGCGCCTCCCGAAATGGGTACCTTCATGCACTTTGTCCTTGAACACGTTGCGGGAGATGTCATGTCTCTCGGCGGCTTCAGGAAAATCAGCGATGAAAAGCTCCGCGAGCTTACGGATAAATACATTGCGGATTATGTGCATGAAAGACTCAACGACTTCAAAGAAAAAACGCCGCGCTTTGAGTATCTTTTCCGAAGACTCACAAAAGATGCCCGCGCCGTTGTTTGCGACATGGCAAACGAGCTGCGAGTGTCGGATTTTGAGCCCCTGTCCTTTGAGCTTGACTTCGGAAACAGCGATATAATTCCGCCCTACGATCTCGGCGAGGGCGAGGAAAACCTTATCCTCACGGGCATTGCCGACCGTGTTGACGGCTGGGTGCATGAGGGCAAGCTCTATGTGCGCGTCATGGACTACAAAACGGGACACAAGAAGTTTTCTCTCCCTGACGTTTGGTGCGGCATGGGACTTCAGATGCTTCTGTACCTCTTCTCTCTGGGCGAAAACGGACATCTGCTTTACGGAAAGGAAATCGTTCCCGCGGGTGTCATGTATATCCCCGCAAGAGATGTCATGCTTTCGGCAACCGCCGATCTGAGCGATGAGGAAATTGCAGACAAACGCGCAGAGGCAGTAAAGCGCAGCGGACTTCTGCTTGAGGATTACGATGTGCTCAAAGCCATGGAAGCTTCGGAAGCACCGAGGTTTATTCCCGTTACGTTCAAAGAGGGTGTTCCCACGGGAAAGTCGCTTGCCAGCGCAGAACGCTTCGGACTTCTGGCAGGTCACATAAACAAAACTCTTCGCGATATGGCGAAGGAGCTTCATCAGGGAAGCATCGCCGCAGACCCCTTCTACCGCAGTCAGCAGGAAAATGCCTGCAGCCAGTGCGATTATTTTGCCGCCTGCCATTTCGTAAACGGCGAAAACGGCGAGCACCTGCGCGTTGCCCCGAAGCTTGATGCCACAAAGGTGTGGAATATTCTCGAGGGAGGTGAGGGTAATGGCTGAATTCAAACCCACAAAATCACAGCATGATGCCATCGTCACCGCAAACCGCGCGGTGCTTGTTTCTGCGGCGGCAGGCTCGGGCAAAACAAAGGTGCTGACCGAGCGCCTGCTTTCCAGAATAACCGATGAGATCAGGCCCGCCGATGTGGACAGCTTCCTCATTATCACCTTCACAAAGGCGGCGGCGGCGGAGCTTCGCAGTCGTATCATGGACGAAATCGCCGCCCGCCTTGCCGATGACCCCGAAAACAAGCGCCTGCGCCGTCAAAGCGCTCTGTGCCAGCGGGCGCAGATAGGAACGATCCACAGCTTCTGTGCAAATCTTCTGCGTGAAAACTGCCATGCGGCAGGACTTTCCCCCGAGTTCAGAGTAATTGAGGAGGAGCGCGCCGATGCAATCAAGGCAAGGGTAATAGAAAAGGTCATGGAGTCCCGCTACGAGAACATGGAAAGCGACTTCAGACTTCTTGCCGATACGGTGGGGCGCGGACGCGATGACAGCCGCCTTGCCGAGCTGGTTGTAAATCTTCACAAGAAAATGCAGAGCCATGCCGAGCCTGAAAAGTGGGCGCAGGCGCAGCTCGAGGAGCTTTCGAGGAGCTATTCAGATGCGGCGGAAACCGCATGGGGCAAAGAAATCCTGTCCTCCCTGAAGCTAAAAGCTGATTTCTGGGCGCAGCGCATGGAAAGCCTTGCCCTTGAAGCGCAGGCGGAGGAAAAAATCGGTGCCACCTACGGCGGAAGCGTTGCGGAAGCCGCGGCAAGTCTGCGGGAATTTGCAAAGGCGCTGGACGTGGGCTGGGACAGGGCGAGGGCTCTTCTGCCCATTGAATTTTTGCGCCTGGGAGCTCTGCGCAAATCCCCGGATCCCGAGCTGTCGGAATACATAAAGGCTGTGTGGAATCAGTGCAAAAAGCAGGCTCAGAGCTTTGCGGGAACACTCAATGCCGAGTCCGGAAAGCTCCTCGCGGATATGAAAAAAACCGCCCCGGCCATGCAGGCGCTGCTGAAGCTCACCCTTGAGTTCGACAGAGTATATGCTGCGGAAAAGCGCCGCCGTGCCGAAGTGGATTTTTCCGACCTTGAGCACATGGCGTATAAGCTTCTTGCGGAGCATAAGGACATTGCCGATGCTGTTTCCGCAAGATTCACCGAAATCATGGTGGACGAATATCAGGACGTTAACGCCGTGCAGGACGCGATTTTCCGCGCCGCCTCAAGAAATGGCGAAAATCTGTTCATGGTGGGCGATGTGAAGCAGTCCATCTACCGCTTCCGCCTTGCAGACCCAACCATATTTACCGGGAAATATAACAGCTTTTCCGACCTTGACAAAGCAGATGAAAACGAACCCGTCCGTATCATGCTTCAGGAGAATTTCCGTTCACGCTCACAGATAATCAATGCGGCAAACCGTGTTTTCCAAACCTGTATGTCGGAGACTCTCGGCGAAATCGCCTACGATGAATATGCCGAGCTTAAATGCGGTGCGGAGTATTACAGCGGCGATGTGCCTGTTCCGGAGCTTATGCTCATTGCGATCCCAAAGGGAGAGGACGAGGAGGAAATCCCCGACAAAACGGAGCTTGAGGCAAGGCTTGTTGCGGAAAAGATCAAGAGCATAATTGACAGCGGAACCCTCGTGACCGACCGTGACGTGCGCCGTCCCGCACGTTACAGCGACGTTGCAATTCTAATGCGTTCGGCAAATTCCACAGGCGATGTCTACCGCCGTGCCTTAACTGCGGCGGACGTTCCCGTAATGAGCGGACAGGGCGGCTCCTTCTTCGATTCGATGGAGATTTCGGGCATAATAAGCCTGCTTGCAGTCATTGACAATCCTAATCAGGACGTGCCGCTTATTTCCGTTCTGCGCTCGCCCTTCTTCAGCTTTACCGCCGACGAGCTTTCGGAAATACGCGCCTCGGATAAGAAAAGCGATTTCTTCACCGCACTGACAAAGCGCGGCGATGCAGATGCAAAATGCGCCGACTTTCTTGACAGACTCAAGATCTTCCGCGACTGCGCAAGGGATATGGAGCTTGGGGAGCTTATATGGAAGCTCTATGACGAAATTGATGCTTTCGCAATCTGCTCCGCCATGCGTGACGGTGAAAACCGCTGCTGCAATCTCATGCTCATGCTTGATTACGCAAAACGCTTTGAAGCCACGGGCTACCGCGGACTGCACCGTTTTGTCGAGTGGCTGGGAAAGCTTAGCGAGCGCGGCGAAGAGCCGAGCCGCGGCAGCAGCGGAAACGCGGTGCAGATTATGACCGTTCACAAATCCAAGGGACTTGAGTTCCCCATCGTTTTTCTCTGCGACACAAACCACCAGTTCAACCGTCAGGATTCCAGGGCGGCGGTGCTTGTCCATCACGAGCTGGGTCTGGGCCCTAAGGTTACGGACACGGAGCGCGGCATTGAATACCACAGCCTTGCCCGCAACGCCATAAAAATACGCTCGGAGCGGGAAATGCTTTCCGAGGAAATGCGCCTGCTATACGTTGCGCTGACGCGCGCAAAGGAATATCTTTACATGACGGCGGCTATGCGCGAGCCCGAGGAAAAGCTCCAGAAGCTCATGCCTCTTGTGAGCTTTCCTATGTCACCCGAGGTGCTCATGTCAGCGCAGAGTCCTGCGGCATGGCTCATGTGCTCTCTGCTTGCGGATAAGAGCGAATGTATGCGAATGAGCATACACTATCCCGAAAAAGCAGGTGAAACGGAGATAGAGCAGGAGGAACGTGTTGCCTGCGGTGCAAATGCGGAGATAAGGGAAAAAATTCGCAGTAATCTCGCCTTCCGCTATGCCCGTGAAAACGCCGCAAATCTGCCCAGTAAGGTGACGGCAACGGAGATGAAGCAGCATGAGGAGCCTGATGAGGAGGCCTTGTCCCTTGCACCACGCAGACAGCGCAGCTTCCGCACTCCCGATTTCCTCCGCGAAAGCCGTTCCATGACGGGCGCGGAAAAGGGTACCGCAACACACATGGTGCTCCAGTATATCGACTACAAAAAGACCGGCAACCTTGAGGACATCAAAGCGGAAATCGAGCGACTGCGCACTTGCCGTTTTCTTTCCGACAGGCAGGCGGAGGCCGTTGATGCAAGGGCAATTCTGAAGCTCTTCAAATCAGAAATCGGTCAGCGCATAATGAATGCGGAGGGGATAAACCGTGAGTTCAAGTTCTCGCTTCTCTGTCCTGCGGAGGATTTCTTTGATGACGGCGAGGGTGAAAAGGTGCTGCTTCAGGGCGTTATGGACTGCTGTATTGAGGAAAAGGGCGCACTTACGGTCATCGACTACAAGACCGACAGAGTGCGCGGCGATGCGCTTTTAAGCCGTGCGGAAGTTTACAGAGGTCAGCTTCGCGCCTATGCAATCGCGGCGGAGAGAATAACGGGAAAACCCGTGAAGGAATGCGTGCTGTACTTCCTTGACGCAGGCAAAGCGGTTTCAATAATGCTGAATGATAAATGCTGAATGCTGAATGAAAAACTATGTCATTCTGAGGAGCGCAGCGACGACGAATCCCCCGATGTATGCGAGATTCTTCGCTGCGCTCAGAATGACGGTGAATTTGAGATTTGTTCACTTATAAAAAATCTGAAAAAACCCTTGCAATACAATTATTATTATGATACAATCCACTTTGCGTCTTGTAACTGCGCTCTTTGACGTAATCAAGACAGCAACAGATTAAGGAGATAAAAACAATGAAGGCAGGAATCCATCCTAACTATCAGCCCACCGTTATCAAGTGCGCTTGCGGCGCCACCATCGAGACTGGCTCCACCCGTCAGGGCATCACCGTTGAAATCTGCTCCAAGTGCCACCCCTTCTATACCGGCAAGCAGAAGCTCGTTGACACCAGCGGCCGTGTTGATAAGTTTAACAAGAAGTACGGCATCAAGTAATCTGAAAGCGGC
>JAZRZJ010000048.1:0-25895 GCA_045601285.1 Oscillospiraceae bacterium | reverse complement strand
GATATGCTGATCACTCCGCCGTCGCGATGAGTAATGTTGTATTTGAGCCCGTTCCAAATAAACTCAACTTCTCCGCCGCATTCCACACACCACTTAAAATCACTTATTGTCGTGAAACGGTTTTGCTCCGGTGTATTTGCGGGAACGATTGTTTTTTTCATAAAATCACTTCCGTATTTTTTGAATTCCGGCGCACCGTTTGGATAGTTGATCGGTGATCCGGGATGAGGGCCTCGTTCATCCCATATTATTATGTGATCATGTGGGTTGGTGTGTGCCCATGGTTGATTATGATCTGTGTAATGCCGTTCTTTTTCTGCCCTTCCGTTTTTATCTATCTTTGTATCGACACGGTAACCGTTTTTATATATTGTTTTTATTTCATCAGGTTTACCTAAAAAACGCTCATCCTCAGGCTTGTTTGGGCTGGGTCTCCATTCTCCTCCGTAGGCACTGCCTCCACCGGCAGAGATCCTGTATGCGGACATTGTATCATACTTTTTGCTGTTTGTCGCGGGAATTTTGTAGCATTCCAGATCTTCTTTGTCAGCTCTGTCATAGCTCATATACTTCCATGAGCTGAGCTCATAATCGACGAAAACGATATCGCCCTGCATTTCGGGAAACGGAGTGTTGTAGCAGATGATCTTTTCGGGCTCTATGCGTCTGAGCATTTCGTTATAGCCCGCCATAAACCACGCTTTTTGATCTTGCCGGTTTCCGTGCTCGGATGCCATATAGGTAGATACAGCAACAGTACTGCCTTTATCTATGCCCTCAAAGCAGAAATCGAAGCTGCTCTCGTCGCCCCAATTGACAGTGGGGATCACCCGCATCCCCTTTGACGCCCAGTATGCACCGCACCAGCGGTTCCGGAAAGTGTTATATAGCTGCATGACCGGTGCCATTTCGAGGTACATACTGAAATCTGGAGACAAAACAGCACGATAGCGCGAAAGACGTTCCAAATCTGCATCCGGGCTTTTCCATACTCTTTCGAAGCGGTAGTCATACAGAAAAAAGTGTACCATTCTGTTGAGATGCTTCACATCTTCTATGTTTGTCTTATCAAAGCCGATAAGTAAAAGATTTGAAAAATCATCCGGCTTGGCTTCGAATTTCGGAATGATCGGTATCTGCCATCTGTCCTTACCGGGAAATTTATTTCGCAGCATTGTTTGGCTTGTGCGGTAATTATAGTTTTCTTGTGTCATATTATGACCTCCTTCATATTTAGAGAAAAAGTCTCTCCATATATAGGCCACATTACATGAAAACTTGTACGTTTGCGTACAACAAAAAATCTGTATCGCTACTTTTTACGTTTTCTACCTTGATTTCGCTCCGTTTGGGACGGAACAGACAAAAAATAAGACTGCCTTCGGGCAGTCTTATTTTTTAGTCGCAGCTTCGCTGCAAACAAAAGCAAGATGGAAAGTTTACTTGACATTTCCAAAAAAGCATGCTATTCTGTAAATGGAAAGTTTGCTTTCCATTTTGTCAGGAGGTGTTCCATGAAAAATCGGCTTGAGGAGTTGCGCAAACGGCGCGGAATAACGCAGGAGGAGCTGGCTGATGCCCTGTCAGTTTCACGCCAGACCGTCGGGTCATTGGAAAACGGCCGGTACAATCCTTCAATACTGCTGGCATTTAAAATTGCGAACTATTTTCATGTGACGATTGAGGAAGTATTTATTAATCAGGAGGAAACAAACAATGAAAAAGAGTAAAATTAAAAGCGCGATAATTACAGTAATCGGTTTGATCTTATCTGTTGCAGGCATACTTGCTGTAACATTGTTTGACCTCGGCACTCATGCCGCCCCCTATGTATGTATCGGCCTCGGCTGCGGTTTATTCGGTCAGGGGCTTGGAGAGCTTATTACTCGCTGGAGCGAAAAAAAGTATCCCGAAATTACACGGCAGCGCGAAATTGAGGAGAACGATGAACGCAATATAGCATTGCGTGATAAGGCGCAGGCCAAAGCATACAGAATTATGATGTTTGTGTTCGGTTCGCTTACTATCGCCTTTGCGCTGATGAATGTTGAGCTCAGAGTCATCCTGCTTCTTGTAGCAGCATATCTCTATATTTGCGGATGCAGCGTATATTTCAGTGTGAAGTTCAGAAAAGAAATGTAGCTGATATTTTTAAAGTCTGTTGACCTCTTGCTGTTGGCAGATTTTTTCATTAACCGCAGCTTCGCGGCACACTTTATCTGTGAGGTTTTCGTTATTTCCACCGTCTAACAAGTGTAAAGAGCAAATTGCCTTTCGGAAAGGAGTAAGCAATGGACAACGGTGCAAGTAGCTACCGCCGTTTTCTAAATGGTGACGACAACGGCTTTGTAGAAATTGTAAGGGATTACAAAGACGGTCTAATCTTCTATCTTGACAGCATTGTGAGAAATCTTTCCGTTGCCGAGGAGCTGGCTGAGGATACCTTTGTAAAGCTCGGAATTAAAAAACCGCATTTTCGGGATAATTCAGCCTTCAAAACCTGGCTTTATGCAATCGGCAGAAATATTGCCCTTGATTATTTACGCGCTCAGTCAAAGCACAATACGGTAAGCATTGATGATTGCGGCGAAATAAGCGATGAAAGCAAGCTTGAAGCCTCCTATCTGGCTGAGGAAAGAAAAATCTTCATACATCAAGCCATGAACAGATTAAAGGAAGAATACCGTCAGGTGCTTTGGTTATTCTATTTTGAGGGACTTTCAAACAAGGAAATATCAAAAATAATGAGAAAGAGTGTTCATAGCATAGAAACTCTTACATACCGTGCAAGGCAGTCGCTGAAAGCAGAATTGATTAAGGAGGGTTTTGATTATGAAGACTTATGAAGAGATGGCGCACAGCGCCCTGAATCGCATTGATGAATATGAAACCTCAAAAAAGCAGTCACGTGGGAGGGCAATTAAAGCTGCCGCACCCGTTCTTACCCTTTGCCTCGTGGCAATGCTGGGCTTCGGGGTATGGAATGGCGGTCTGAATGACCGTACTGACAACATGAAGCAGAATAATACAACAAACAGCATCATGCAGGCACCCAATAATGTAACTGAACCGCAGGATGTAATTCCCATGATATCCAGCTATGGCATTGCCGGGGATGCAAGCTATGCAGCGCCGAAAAACGGAGAGGTGTTTAAGTCCATTCCTCTCAGCGGCGCACTTGAAGAATATGATGACAGCGCCCGTTATCAGGTGATAGTCTATGTTTTCAAAGACGGAGTTCAGCTTGACAGTAATTCAGCAGAGGTACAGGCGGAGCTTGAGCGCCTTGGTGCTCTGGGCTATACGACTGTATTTGAGGAACACAATAACGGTGAGGACACGGAATATGTATTTTCACTGCACGCCACAAAGGAAGAGCTTCAGAGCTTCTCCTGCAATGAGAAATATGGCTATTTTTTCTTCCTATACGGTGAATTTTATTCCTCATCGGACACTTCAAGTGTGACGAACTATGTACATGACGGTTATATTATGCTTGCATGAGATAAGCTTATCTAAAAAGACACAGGTTCTGAGAACCTGTGTCTTTTTAGATATGATGTTATCCTATGAGCTTATACACTCGCAGGATCACGGTTGCTGCCATGCCGCGGTTTGCTGTGCCGTTGGGGCTGAACATATTGCTGCCCGTTCCGTTCATGATGCCTGCGGAAACAATTGCATTAACTGCGTCCTTATAGGCACTTGCAATGCTTCCTGCATCGGCAAAGCTTACTCCGACTACATAGCCGAAGTCATAGCCCGCAACATTCTTCAGATAGCGGTACATGAAGGTTGCCATCTGAGCGCGGCTGATGTTCTGGTTAGGTCTGAAGGTATTGTCGCCATAGCCTGCGATTATACCGTTCTGAACGCCCCAGATTACAGCATCTTTGTATGCGCCCGCAATGCTTCCTGCATCGGCAAAGCTGAGAGTTCCGCTGACTGCGGGAGAACCGACTGCGCGGTACAGCATGGTGATAAACTGTGCGCGGGTTACGTCAGCCTTGGGTCTGAAGGTATTGTCGGCATAGCCGTTGATGATGCCTGTGTTTGCCGCCTCGACAATATAGTCATGGTAGCCGCTGCCTGCAATATCCGTGAAGGGATCTGCGATTACAGCGCCGCAAACGATATTTGCACGATCATTTATACGGATTCTCGGGAAGGGACCATCGGGAGCATTGAAGGTGTTGTCGTAGGAAGAAACGCCGCTGACGGTAATCTCACAGCCTACCTTGAGGTTTTCCACGTCCTTTGCGGAGCAGATGTAGCCGTCAATGAATACTCTTGCCACATCGCCCTTTGCGTCCTTGACCATAATTGTCTGAACAAGGCCGTTTTCGGAAGCAAAGCTCTGGACGGTTCCCTTAAGGGTAATGAACTGACCGAGGACAGAGAGATCATTAACCTCAGCTGCGTTGACTTCCTTTGCCGCAACGGTTTCGTTCTCCCCTATCTTCTGAATTGAGCTTACCTGAAGCTCCATTTCACCCTGATAGAAATCGGTGGTGCCGGTAATACGAACCTTATCGCCTATCTTGTAGTCACCTGCTACGGGGAAGCAGCAGACACCGCCGGTTGCGTCCTGAACATAGATGCAGTCGAAGAACGCGGTATCCTTGTCATAACCGGAGGCATTGGTGGTTACAACGCCTTCAATGGTGTACTTGTAGCCGGTTTCGGTCTGCTTCTGAACATCTGCAATGGGAGTTACGGAAACGGGATTAATGAACTGCACGAGATTTTCGCAGATCTTGAAGTTGGAGTAGTTCTTTTCCGCACCGCTGTCAGAAACGGTGTACTGAACCTCGAAGTTGGACATGAAGGCTGCGCCGGAAACAACGATAAGTCCCTTGCCGTCAAGCTGTTCTGTTGCCATTACCATAAGGCGATTGTCGCCGTCGGCAACTGCATATTTGGGAACAGCGTCTCCGCTGACACCAACGCTGTCGGAGTCCTTGGAGTATGTGCTTGCGTGACCGTAAACAACGGGAGATACGCTTGCAGGCAGAACGGTCGTCGGATTTCCGCTTGCGTCAACGGCATAGATCGATGCTCCGCCGTAGTGACTGAAGCGCTCGGTGTACATTACGTCATTAAGGTGGTCTGCATCAACTTCAACACCGTTCATAAGGATATTGTCCATGTTGTAGGTACTTAAGTAAAGTCGCTGTGTCTGACCGCCGTTGAGAGAATCGTCATTCGTTCCGTCATCGGATATCCGCAGACTTGAGCCCAGCGCCGCAAGCAGCTTGTTCTGCTGTGCAGCCATGTGTTCAGCTTCGGGGAATGCCGAGTAGCTTTCATAATAGTCAGACCAGCCCGCAACGACGATCACGCCGCCTGCGCTGTTGAATTCGGTAAGTGCCGCAATTTCCGCATCGGTATAGCAGTCATACGGATTTCTCAATACCGTACCGTCGCGGCGGGAAGGAGCTGTAAGTATAATTGCCTTATACTTTCCGTCTGCGCAAGCTGCAATGAGGTCTTCAGAGGTTTTAAGCTCAACGGTTCGCACGGAATAGCCCGCGGCAAGCTCGCCGAAATTGCCCATGGAGTCGCTGTAGTTACCTGCAACATATTCATTGTGATGAGCTGCGTCAATGCCTATATATACAAGGTCGCCGGCGTTGAGAACGTCAAGAACGATATCCTTTGTGAAGGTATATTCCTTTCCGTTCTGCTCAATAACCACAGTTGCGGTTACGGTCATTACCTTCGCAATGTCGGGAGTGTACTTAAAGTTAATAACAAAGCTGCCGCTTGCAGGAACGGTATAGCCCGTAGTGTCGGTACCGATAACCTTGCTGCCGTCGGTGGTGTAAACAACGGACTTGACAACAGCTTCGTAACTCTCGCTGTTAAACACGGTGGTGTTCAGGGTGAGCTCCTCACCGGTGACGGGAGTGGAGGTTCCGCACTCCATGGCGGAAATACCGAGCTTGAGACTCTCGCCAACCCAGATGGGAGCGGTTACTGCGATATCGCCGTCACCCTCGGTAACGCGAATGAAGTAGTAGCTGTAATCGGGAGAAACGCTGACGGAAAATTCGCCTGTTGCGAGGTCAGCCTGGCTGTCCCATGTGTGAATTACCTTGCCGCTGTTTACTACGACCTCAACCTTGCTGATGGTGTCGCTGGAATCGGGATCGTGTGCGCTGACATTGATGTTCAGCATTTCGGGAACGTCAGTGATGCTGCTGCCGAGTTCGAAATCGTTGATATTGTAGTAAATTTCAAGGTTCTTGTCCTCGGTAGCATATACACGCATAGCGCGGATCGCGTTGTAAATGCCTTCCTCGGAGAAATCGTTGGTGAGGATAACGTCGCGGGCGTCGTTGGCATTGCCCCACTTGCCCTTGTGGTTATCCTGATTATTGGTAGGAGCAACGTGCCAGCCCTTATCAAGCGCCATAATATACTGCTCATAGCTGGGATAGTAGCCGCCTGCGCCTATGGGGCCTTCACCGTTGCCGACTTCAACGAGAAATACACGGCTGTCGATTACTGCGTCCCAATAGGAAAAATCGCTGAAGTTGCCGAAGGTCGTTCCGGGGTGGTTTAGCTGGCTGATGGAGCCTGCACCTTCCGCCTGGCTGAGAAGCGCATAGTATGCCTTCATGCCGGAATCGTTGGTTTTATTGTTAAGAGTAGAGTTGTTGCGGGAAACAATACCGGGGGTATTAAAGGTGTTGATATGGCCGGGTCCGCCGGACCAGGTCATTTCAAAGCCGCCTATTGCAATTACATCTGACTGGCTTTCATTGAACGCAGCAATGGTTTCTTTATAAGTTGCCCATTTCTGCTGGCTTGCCGCAGTTGCAAGGCTCATGTCATACATAGCCTGCTCGGGATTAGCTGCGCTTGATGAGTCAAAGTAGTTGGAGTGGTCTGTGAAAGCAACGAACTGAACGTTTGCGCTTTCAGGGAGATTTTTAATGTAATTAAGTCCGTCCTGAAGAGTACCTGCGCCGTCGGAATATTCTGCGGTGTGGCTGTGGAGCTGACCGAAGTAGAGCTGATATGTCATATTGCCGACATTGAAGCTCCATGTCTTAACTGCTGTTTTACCGTCCGCACGGGTGACAGAGACAATCACAGTAACCTTGCCGTCGGGCATATCTTCCGAAGGAGTGTAAGTTATAAATCCGTTATCATACACTGCATCAACAAGCTTCTTGTTAACAGTCATGGTAACAGTGGGATTTTCGCCGCCGTTTACAATTTCAGCGGAAATAACCGGGCGCTTATTATCGCCGGTAACAGAATAAGAGGCCGGGTTGACGTCCGCGACAACGGGCTCATCAATTACCGGAATTTTGAAGGTAGTATCATAAGGCACTCCCTCTTTGTCCGTACCGGTCACAACGAAGACAAGCTCGTCGCCCACGACCTTTTCGGCAGGAATTTTAACGGTAATGTAGTTTACCATTGAGTATTGAGTAATAGGCTCTCCGTTGAGGGTAATGGCGGGCATATTGTAGCCGAAAAGCGCATTGATTTCGAAGTTAAGCTCGTAATCCATGCCGATATATGCATCGCCGCTGGCGAGTACTACCTCGGGCATATCCACAACGCCATTTACTACGGTTGTTCCCTCTGCAACGGGATAGAACTGCATCTCAAAGATGGCCTTGTCTGCTGCCTTGTAGGTCCAGCCCGAGAAGCTGTTGCCGTAGTACTCAATGCAAACTTTTGATGAGCCGCCGCCGGAGAAGGTGTACTTACTGTCCTTGCTGTAAATTACAAAGCCGTCGGTGCCGCTTTCAAGATTCCACTTGATATTTGCAGTTTCGTCATCTGTGAGGAACAAATTCTCTGCATCATCGGAGGCAAGATACAAATTGCCTGTTTTAAAGGTGTAGTCACTGCCGCTGACGCCCACGGTGAAAACTCTTGCTCCGTTACCGGGATTGGCAACACCGTTGCTGATAAATGCCGAAGCAGAGTCAAGTGAGGTGTTCATGTCATTGGGCATACCGAAAACGCAGCCTGCGCTGGCGTTATAGATAACAACCTCATCGCCGTTCTTTGGCATATTGCCGCTATCATGAGAGGAAATATCGCCTGTTACTTTATATATGCACTGAGCAAAGAGAGCCTCATCGGTATTATTGTAGTAAGCACTCCATGTACCTTTTGCAGAGTAGAACTCAACAAAAGCTCCGCGCTGGGTGTTCTTGATGTAGTAGCAGCCGTCTGTATTAGCCCCGGAAACAGCCCAGTTAGGATATGCGCCGTCAAGAGGCATACTGCTGTTTGCATCGTTCATTGCCAGCTTGCCGCTGCCATTATAAGGAGTGAAGGTGTAGGTACCGTCACTGTTTGCGCCTACAACCCAGACCTCGCTGTCATAGAAGCCTTTAAGCTCGCCGTTTTCCAGCTTAACATCAACAGCGCTGTTGTAGTAGCCGTCATAAACGCTGGAAAGGGCCTTCATATTGGCAGGGTTGTAGATAACAACCTTGTCACCTGCGGCAAGAGGTCCGCCGGGAATTACAGGGTCGGTGGGATCGATGGTTTCGAGCTGCTCAAGAGGCTCAACAACAAGGTAGAACTGCTGAACAAACAGGTCGCCCGTGCTGGAGGTCTTATATGCGCTCCAATACTCTTTATCAGAATACCATTCGATTCTGCCCTTGCCGTCAACTGCGGAGCGCTGCATATTATCAAGGAAATAGCCGCCGTCAGTTGCGGTAAGAGTCCAATCCGCAAACTGTGAATCAAGAGGCATGCTTGTGTAGGAATCTGACATCGCAAGCTTCTTGCCGTCTGCAGTAGAGAAGGTATATGTGCCGTCTTCATTTACGCCTACGGTCCAGAGCTCAGTTTTCTCAAAGCCTGCCAGCTTACCGTTTTTTTCGGTAAGAGCAACACCGTTGTTGTAATTTCCGCCGTAAACGCTGGACAGAGCAGTCATATTTGCGGGGTTGTAGATTACAACCTGCGAGCCGTCTGTAAGCTCATCAAGGCCTGCGATAACATGATTTTCTTCAATCTTATAGAACTCAAGAGCGCGCTTGCAGGAGCTGTTGGAGGCATAGGCTGCAAAGCCGAGGTAATAGCTGCCTGCGCTGCCGAAGCGGTTTGCGCTCAGCTGACGTCCGGAGGCAACTTCCTGAAGTGTCCAGAAATCGCCGTTTGCAACAACAGTCCATACTCCAGCTTCTTTAACATCAGAAGTCTGATAAATGTTGTTGCCCGAGTTTGAGCCGTAATACAGATACTTTTCATTATCTGCGTTCTGTACAAAGAAACCGCCCTCGGTTTCTATGAGATTCCATACGCATTCCTTGCCGTAGGACACTACTGTGTCGTTACCGACATCAAACTGTGCAGACATAAGTCTGGTTGCAGTTGAGCCTTTGGCTGACATGAATGCCGTGTCACTTCCGTCATCAAGCTTGTTGGCGCTCAAGCCTTCAATGAGATAAGAGCCCGGCGTGATGTCGGAGGCTTCGGTGATATTAACCTTGACTGCAGCAGGCAGCTTTGCTTCAGCTGCAAATACGGACATGGGCATTAGTGTAAGTACCATCACCACTGCCAGCAATGCCGCAAGAAATCTGCTGCGACCGTTATTTCGCATTACATTACCCTCCTTGTAATTTTATAAAACAACCAATTATGGCGATTGTATTCTAACACAAAATATTGTGTGTTGCCACATAATTACACATAATATATGCCATTTAATCAATTTTCTACAAAATGCCAAAATGATGCGCCGGATATTGCGCAGACTTGACAAAATTTACATCAGTTGATATGCTGACTTCATATTTAATCAAAGGAAGTTCCGACATGAAACGCAGGAAAAGGGCAGGATTCAAGTCCTGGATATCGGATAATAAATGGTCAATAATTATTCTTGCCGCCGCAGCCGTGATCTTTGTTGTTTTTTGCTGCTTCTGCAGTACTCCGTCTGCCGACGATGCTATGGCCGAGGATTATGCAGAGTATGAAAAAGGTACCGTCATACAGATAATCAGCGACGACACCTGGCAGGACGAGGATTCAGACGGAGGCTATCGCGGCGAGCAGTCGCTTGTCGTCAGGGTAACTTCAGGTCAATACGAAGGCGAAGAGCTTCTCGCCGACAATGCCGTCGGTCCTCTTTACGGTGTACCCGTTGAGGTCGGTGACAGTGTGGTGCTGGTAATCTCTACTTACGGCGATGGCAGTGTCCGCGCATCAGTTCACGAATATAATCGCGAGCCTGCAATAGCAATCGTTATACTCCTCTTTATGCTGGCAACGGTACTGGTCGGCGGAAAAACGGGCGCAAAGTCACTTTTAGGTCTGATAATTACCGTTGCGTGCATTTTCTGTATTCTCATTCCCCTGCTTCTCAAGGGCTTCCCGACTTTAATTACCGTTTTTATCACTTGTGCCTATGTTGCCGTTGTAAGCTTTGTAATTCTCGGCGGTGTCACAAAAAAGACTGTTTGCGCAATCTGCGGAACAGTTGCAGGTGTGGCGCTTGCCCTTCTGTTCGGGCTTCTGGCGCAGTCAATTGCCCGCATTGACGGTCTGCGCATTTCCGATGTTGAGCCGCTTTTGCAGCTTCGGCAAACGGGAACTCCCATCGGTCTCCGAGGTCTGCTTGTGGGCGGAATTACCGTCAGCGCACTTGGCGCGGTTATGGACGTTGCAATGAGTCTTGCCTCCTCAATGTCGGAGATTAAGGACGTTGACGGCACGATAAAACGAAAAGAACTGTTCAAGAGTGGAATGAACATAGGTCGTGACATGGTAGGCACCATGACAAACACTCTTATTCTTGCCTTTATCGGCAGCAGCTTTGTACTGATTATTTACCTCTATTCCCTCGGACTTCAGCCGCACCTGCTCTTCAGCTCCGCATACCTGGCAATCGAAGTAATAAGCGGTGTAGCCAGCAGCATCGGCGTAATACTCTCCGTTCCCATAACGGCGCTCATAAGCTCAATAATTCTTAGTAAATAAAACAAAACGACCATCCAAAAGGATGGTCGTTTTGTTTTTGGAGCGGGCAACGAGACTCGAACTCGCTACCTCCACCTTGGCAAGGTGGCGCTCTACCGGATGAGCTATGCCCGCACGGAACATGATAGAGTTTAGCATATATTTTCAATTTGTCAAGCTAAATTTTCACGTTCCGATAAAATTTTCAGCTTAAGTCAGCAATGTCGCCGAAGCCCCGTCCGTAAACATTCTTTGCATCGGTGACAATGAAGAAGGCATTTTCATCAATTGCCGTGACCATTTTGCGAATTTCATTGATCTGCGGACGCTTTACAACGCAGAGCAGAACCTGCTTATTCTGACGCGAATACGCACCCTGTCCTTCGAGAATTGTAACGCCCCGATGCAGCCTGTCGGTTATTGCCTTTACGACCTGTTCACTTTCGTTGCTTATGATATAGCAAACATTCGAATTGTCAATGCCGTAAAGCACAAGGTCAATTGCCTTTGAGGTGATGAACATTGCAATAACTGCATACATGGCACTTTCAATCTTATTGAATACCGCCGCAAAGACAATGATTATCACACAGTCCATAATCAGCACAAGCGTGCCGAAGTTGATATACGGGAACTTGCGTCTTGCAAACTTGGCAACAATGTCAACACCGCCTGTGGTTGCACCGACATGGTAAACAAGGCCGAGTCCCGTGCCCTTTATGGCGCCGCCTATGAAGCAGGCAAGCAGCATATCGTTTGTGGGCGCATAGCTGTAAAGCGCAAGCAGGTCAACAAACACCGACGAAAGAAGCATACCCACAAGCGAGCTGACAATGAAATTGAGGCCGAAGTGTTTCCACGCCAGAACAAAAAGCGGAATGTTCATTATTATTGTAAGAACACCGACGGGCAGCTCGGTAAGCATGTTGATAATCATGGCAATACCCGATACTCCGCCAACTACAATTGCGTTGGGATAAAGAAAGAACTGAAATCCCACGGCGTAGAGCATTGTACCGATTACAATTACGGCATATTTTATTATTGCTTCAGAGGTTTTAGATTTTTTCATTATCCTTTCAGTCAATCAGAGAAAGCTGGGTCTCTCCCCTGTCCTCGTCCTTCAGCAGAGCGCCTGCGGCAGGAATGCTTCTGACTCTGTACCGGGACTTGTTGACAATCGCAGTATCCGTAAGGGCCGCAGCGGAAATCAGACGGTGCTTATTCTTAATACTCATGGCGGCAACGCCCTGAGTTGTGCGGCTTGTTTTCGTCTGCATGAGGGAGCTGTTGAAAACAAGGGCTCTGCCGTCGCTGGAGAACATTGCAAGGTCGGTCTCTTCATCGAGCAGCATGACTTCAACAAGCGGGCTCTTGTCGCAATATGCGTTTATTAGCTTCCTGCGGTTTGTCTTTGTTTCGTAAGTATTAAGCTCAAGACGCGCGACCTTGCCGTTTTCGAAGAACAGAAGCAGATTCTTCTTATAGTCACCGGGCATGATAATTGTCAGCACCCTCTCTCCCTCGTCCATTTCAAGCTTGCCGGGGAGATACGTGCCGAGTGCCGATGCCTTTGTGTCGTCAAGCTCGCTCAGCTTTGTCTTATAAACTCTCTGCTTATCGGTAAATACAAGCAGTTCGGTGCGGTTTGTCGCCTCAAAAGATGTCTTAAGGCTGTCACCCTCCTTAAACTTCTGCTCACCGCTCATGCGCAGAGACAGCGGAGTGATTTTCTTAATGTAGCCCTCATTTGAAAGGAAAACGGTTACCGGGTAATCCTCCACCGCGTCCGCTTCGTCAAACATCTCAATTTCGTTTGCATATACGATGCCCGTTCTTCTGGGGCTTGGATACTTCTTTATAATTGCCTTGAGCTCATTTACGATAATACTTTTAATTCTGCGGCGGTTTTTCAGCGTGTCCTCAAGGTCTGCAATTGCTTTTTCAAGATCCTCTCTGTCTGCAACTCGCTTAATAATATACTCACGGTTTATATTGCGCAGCTTAATTTCCGCAACGTACTCGGCCTGAATCTGATCAATTCCGAAGCCCATCATAAGATTGGGAACGACCTCAGCTTCCAGCTCGGTATTGCGGATAATCGCAATAGCCTTGTCAATATCAAGCAGGATTTTTTCAAGACCCTGAAGCAGATGCAGCTTCTCTTTCTTGCGGTTGAGGTCAAAATATACTCTGCGGCGCACGCATTCCATACGCCAGCCGCACCAGTTTTCAAGTATTTCACGAACAGCCATAACCTTGGGGTTGCCCTCAATAAGAATATTGAAGTTGCAGGGGAAGCTGTCCATTAGCGGAGTCAGCTTGAAAAGCTTCTGCATAAGCTTTTCGGGGTCTGTGCCGCGCTTGAGGTCAATTGCAAGCTTAAGTCCGCTGAGGTCGGTTTCATCACGCATATCGCTGATTTCACGGATTTTTCCCGCCTTAATCAGCTCTGCAACCTTGTCTACAATTGCCTCCGAGGTGGTGGTATAGGGTATCTCATAAACCTCAATAATGTTTTCCTTGGGAATATAACGCCAGCGTGAACGCACCTTGAAGCTGCCTCTGCCGCTTTCGTAAATGCTTTCCATCTCTTCCCTGTTATAGATTATTTCGCCGCCGGTTGTGAAATCCGGTGCGGGCAGAGTGGCAAAAAGGTCACATTCGGGGTCAGAGAGATAATTTATTGTTGTATTGCAGACTTCCTCAAGGTTAAAGCCGCATATCTGGCTTGCCATGCCGACGGCAATGCCGGTATTGCTTGAAACGAGAACATTGGGGAAAGCCGTGGGGAGCAGAGTCGGCTCCTGCATGCTTCCGTCGTAGTTATCCACGAAGGCAACTGTGTCCTGGTCAATATCCCTGAACAGCTCGCTGCAGATGGGAGAAAGCTTCGCCTCGGTATAGCGCGATGCCGCAAAGGACATATCCCGGGAAAAGACCTTGCCGAAGTTGCCCTTTGAGTCAACAAAGGGCATAAGCAGGGCGTCATAGCCCTTGGAAAGACGCACCATTGTTTCATAAATAGCGGCGTCACCGTGGGGATTGAGACGCATGGTCTGTCCTACGATGTTTGCGCTTTTTGTGCGCGAACCGTTGAGCAGTCCCATCTTATACATTGTATAAAGCAGCTTGCGATGTGACGGCTTGAAGCCGTCAATTTCCGGAATGGCGCGGGAAACTATAACGCTCATCGCATAGGGCATATAGTTCTGCTCCAGGGTTTCGGTAATCGGCTGTTCAACGACCTCCGCACGCAGTCCGACAACATTAGGATTATTATGTTTTTTATCTTCCTGCACTTGTTTCTTTGCCATGTAAGTATTATGTCCTTTCAGTGCAATTTCTTGCCGCCCCTGCCGATATTCTCGCCGATTTCAAGTTTTTTATGGCATTTGGGGCATTTTTTCAGCTTGAACATACCAAGCATCACGCGCTTTCCGCAATGCGGACATTTGCAGAACAGAAACGCAATCACAAACGACAGTATGAAGCATACACCGGAGATCATTGTTGCAACAAACGAAATCTGAGGATTAAGCGATGTTGTAACTATGCTTATAACGCACAGAACAATACATATTGCAAGGCAGGTCTTTACGGCATTTACGGCTTTATCAAATCTCATATCTCAATCTCCTCATGAAATATCCGCCATGTCAAGAAACAGATAACCGTTTTCGGCAATGTGCTCCTTGCGTCCGCCCAGGTCATCGCCAAGCAGCAGGTCGAACATTGCCGCCATGCGCTCGGCATCTTCGGGCAGAACCTTGATAAGTCTTCTGGTTTCGGGGTTCATTGTGGTCAGCCACATCATTTCGGGGTCGTTTTCGCCAAGACCCTTGCTTCTGTTTATGCTCGCCTTTGCACCGCCAAGCGACTCAACAATATCCGCCTTTTCCTTATCGGAATACGCAAAATAGGTCTTTCCCTTTGACTCGATCTCATACAAAGGTGATTCTGCAATATATACATAGCCTTCCTTTATGAGCGTAGGAACAAGGCGGTAAATCATCGTAAGGATCAGTGTTCTTATCTGGAAGCCGTCAACGTCGGCATCGGTGCAGATGATGACCTTGTTCCAGCGCAGGTTGTTGATGTCAAAGGCATTGAGGTCTTTTACTCCCTTTGCCTGAACCTCAACACCGCAGCCGAGAACTCGAAGCAGGTCGGTAATAATATCGCTCTTGAAGATTCTGGCATAATCGGCCTTAAGGCAGTTGAGAATTTTACCTCTTACAGGCATAATTCCCTGAAATTCCGCATCTCTCGACTGCTTGCAGGCGCCGAGTGCGGAGTCGCCCTCGACGATGTAGATCTCACGCTTCTGAGGATCTCTGCTCCGGCAGTCAACGAATTTCTGAACGCGGTTTGCGATGTCGATATTTCCCGAAAGCTTCTTTTTCATGCCTTGACGGGCTTTTTCCGCTGCCTCACGGCTGCGCATATTCACAAGCACCTGCTCGGCAATTCTGTCCGCTTCAGGCTTGTTTTCAATAAAGTAGATTTCGAGATTCTGCTTGAAAAAGTCAGTCATTGCCTCCTGAATGAAGCGGTTTGTTATGGCCTTCTTGGTCTGATTTTCATAGGAGGTCTGGGTGGAAAAGCAGTTTGTAACAAGCACAAGACAGTCGTTTACGTCCTGAAAGCTTATTTTGCTCTCATTCTTCTGATATTTGCCGATTTTTTTGATATAGGCGTCTATTGCGTAAACGAAGGCATTGCGCACCGCCTTTTCGGGAGCGCCGCCATGCTCAAGCCACGAGGAGTTATGATAATACTCCGTTGTGCAGATTTTATTTGAAAAGCAGAATGCGGCGGAAAGCTTCACCTTATATTCGGGCTTGTCGTCACGGTCACGTCCCTTTCTCTCTGCGCTGATGAAATAGGGCGTTGTCAGCGGCTTTTCATGGGCAATTTCAGCCACATAATCCACTATGCCGTTTTCATATACATAGTCCGTAACGTCAAACTTGCTGCCGTTCTGATTGCGGAAGCGGAAAATTGTTCCCGCATTAACAACTGCCTGACGGTGAAGCACGTCACGGAAGTATTCCTCAGGAATATCTATGTCGGTGAAAACCTCAATATCCGGACGCCATCGTATTGTAGTACCGGTCTTTTTTCTGTCAGCGGGAGAAACCTTGAGCTCCTGCCCTTTTTTGCCCACGGGCTTGCCTTTTTTAAAGTGAAGCTCATATTTATTGCCGTCACGCCAAACGGTCACGTCCATGTATTCGGAGGCATACTGGGTTGCGCAGCTTCCGAGACCGTTAAGGCCCAGGGAGTATTCATAGGACTCGCCCTCGTTGTTTTTATACTTGCCGCCTGCATAAAGCTCACAGAAAACAAGCTCCCAGTTAAAGCGCTTTTCATTGGGGTTCCAGTCAACCGGGCAGCCGCGGCCGAAGTCCTCGACCTCAATTGACTTATCGGCATAGCGGGTAAGGGTTATTACGTTGCCGTGACCTTCACGGGCTTCATCTATGGAGTTTGAAAGGATTTCAAAAACTGCGTGCTCGCAGCCGTCAAGACCGTCAGAGCCGAAGATAACACCCGGGCGTTTTCTTACACGGTCGGCACCCTTTAAGGACGAAATACTGTCATTACCGTATTCTGCGGTGGATTTTGTCATAATGAATATTCCCTCTCTGTCACAACATCTTGTGGCAAAATATGTATATAACTTAGATTATATAGTATATTATAACTTTTTCAAAAAATCAAGAAAACAAAATTGTAACCGTTTTCAAAGAAAATTGAAATAATAATGAAAACTCACCACCCTGCAGGGTGGTGAGTTTTCATGCGTTTGCTTTAAGAATATCTGCGATTTCCTTAACGTTATTCAGAACATAGTCCGGCTTGCGTTCTGCGGCGTAAATATCGTCCATTGAGCTTTCGCCAGATAGCACACAAACTGAAACCGCATCGGCGTTCTGCGCAACGGCAATATCGGTATAAAGTCTGTCACCGACGCAGCAGATATTGGCGTTTGGAATGCCCGTCTTCTTTGAAATAATATCGACCATATTGCGATTTGGCTTTCCTATAAAGGTAGGCTTAACACCGCTTGAGGCTGTAAGCAGAGCGCAGATGCTTCCGCAGTCCGGCAAAACCTCATTTGCAGGCATAGGGCATACCCAGTCGGGATTTGCCGCCACAAATGCAGCTTTCTTCATTCGGAGGTAATGCACAGCCTTATCGAGCTTCTCGTATGTAAGTGTGGTATCAAAGCCCACACAGACAACGCTTACGCTTTCGTCATCACCAAGCTTTACTCCGTAGCTCTCAAGCTCATTCAGAAATGCGGGGGTTCCCACGGGATAAACCGTTGCTCCGGGGAATTTATCGTTGAGGTACATGGCAGTTGCCATGCCCGATGTAAAGACATTCTCCGTTTCGCAGGGAAATCCCAGCTTACGAAGGCGTGTTACATAGTCAACACCTGCACGTGACGAGTTGTTTGTGAGATAAATATACTCTCTGCCGGTATTTTTAATGGTGTGGATAAAATCAATCGCTCCGTCAAAGACCTCATCGCCGAGATAAAGAGTTCCGTCCATATCGAGAAGGAACAGCTTTGTTCCCAAAAGCTTATCTGTATTCATAGCAATACTCCTAATATTTATATGTGGTAATTATAGCAACTGCACACATTAAAATCAACCGAAAAAGCGGTTTTCAAATCTTTTATCTTATGCTAAACTGTTTTCAGAACATTGCAGGAGGCGCAGAAATGGATATTGCTTTCAATAACGGCTGGCTGTTCACAGAGGATTTTGACAAGGGCTTTGACAATGCTGTCAGCGTAAGACTGCCCCACTCCGCCGGGGAAATTCCCTATAACTATATTGACTGCACCTCATATCAGATGATTTGCGGCTATAAGAAAACCTTCTTTGCAGACGAAAGCTGGCAGGGAAAACGCATTCTGCTGCGTTTTGAGGGCGCCGCCCATGACGCCTCCGTCTACTGCAACGGAATACAGGCAGCTCACCATGCCTGCGGATATACAGCCTTCACCGCAGACATTAGCAATTTTGTGAAGCTCGGAGCAGAAAATGAAGTCACAGTGCGCCTTGACACAAGAGAAAGCCTTAACATACCTCCCTTCGGCTTTGTAATAGATTATCTTTGCTACGGCGGACTTTACCGCGAGGTTACACTTCAGGTGCGTGATGAGGGCTACATTACCGATGTTCTCATCGAAAACACTTCTCTGCGCGGCATTCATGTCAGAGTAAAAACCGCTTCCCTGCCCGAAGGCCGCAAAATCCGCACGGATTTTACCGATGAAAGAGGCAAAATAATTGCTTTTGCAATCGGAGCGGAATTTGATATCAGCTTTCCCGATGCGGAGCTGTGGACACTTGAGGCCCCAAAGCTGATAACTGCCGTAACAAAGCTTGTTGGCGAGGAAGACAACACCGTTTACGACACTAAGGAAACGCGCTTCGGTCTCAGAAGCGCAAAATTTGAGAATGACGGCTTTTATCTTAACGGCAAAAAGCTTAAGCTCCGGGGTCTTAACCGTCATCAGAGCTATGCCTACGTCGGCTACGCCATGCCCGAGTCCGTTCAGCGCCTCGACGCTGAAATTCTCAAAAACGAGCTTGGCGTAAACTATGTCCGCACCTCCCACTATCCTCAGTCGCAGCATTTTCTCGATGCGTGCGATGAGCTCGGTATTCTTGTATTTACGGAAATTCCCGGCTGGCAGCATATCGGTGATGCTGCGTGGAAGCAGCAGGCAATGGAGAACACGCGGGAAATGGTTACTCAGTATATGCACCACCCCTCAATAATTCTGTGGGGCGTGAGAATCAACGAATCCCAGGACTGCGATGAGCTTTACAGACAGACGAACAAAATCGCCCATGAGCTTGACTCCTCACGCCAGACCAGCGGTGTAAGATATCTTGAAAAGAGCCGGCTTTTAGAAGATGTCTATGCCTTCAATGATTTCTCCCATGTGGGAAATAACGCAGGTCTTAAGGCAAAGTCTGCGGTCACCTCAAAGAAAAACAGACCTTATCTTGTTTCCGAGTGCAACGGTCACATGTTCCCCACTAAGCCCTATGACGATGAGCGCCATCGCTTAAGTCATGCCCTGCGGCACGCAAAAGTGCTTGATGCCATGTATGCCGCCGAAGATATCTGCGGCATTTCACCCTGGTGTATGTTTGATTATAACACCCACAAGGATTTCGGCAGCGGTGACGGAATATGCTATCACGGAGTGCTGGATATGTTCCGTAATCCCAAGCTTGCGGCGTATGTGTACGCAAGTCAGAATGACGAGATCCCCTGCTGTGCCGTCTCCTCCTCCATGGATATAGGCGAGCATCCCGCAGGGAACATCGGCAAAGTCTATGTATTCACAAACGCGGACAGCGTAAAGCTTTATAAGAACGATGTGTTTGTCCGCGAGTTTTTCCCGAACACCGAGGAGTTCCCCGCAATGCCTCACGCGCCCGTTGTTATTGACGATTTCATTGGCGAAATGCTCCTCACGCTTGAGGGCTATGATGCCAAAACCGCGTCAGACGTAAAATATCTCCTCAATGCACTTGCCAAGCTCGGACCTACGGGGCTGAAGCCCAAGCACTATGCAAGGTTTGGAAAGCTCATGCTGCTTAAGGGCTTCAAAATTTCCGACGCATATAATCTCTACGGCAAGTACGTCGGAAACTGGGGCGGTGAGGCAACGGCATGGCGCTTTGATGCCGTAAAAAACGGAGAAGTCATCAGGTCGGTTGTAAGAAAGCCTTGTCAGAAAGCTCTGCTCAAAGTCACAGCAGACCGCACTGAGCTATGCGAGGGAGATACCTATGATGCTGCAGCCGTCAGAATTACGGCAATTGACGAGTGCGGCAACCATCTTCCCTATTATCAGGAGCCCATAGTACTGCGTGCCGAGGGGGAAATCGAAATCATCGGTCCAGACGTCATTTCTCTCAAAGGCGGCAGCGGCGGTACATATATTAAAACCAACGGCAAAAGCGGAAGCGGAAGGCTTTATATCAACGATATTTGTATTGAATTTAACTGCAAAGCATAAAAAAGTCCCCAAGTTCACTTTAGGAACTTGGGGACTTTTTTTGGAGCTGGTAATGTGACTCGAACACACGACCTGCTGATTACGAATCAGCTGCTCTACCGACTGAGCTATACCAGCGAAGCGCTTTTGTATTTTAGCACAGTGTAGTATTCTTGTCAACGGAAACAGTTAAATACAAAATGTAATCTGCATCAATACAGATACAATCGAAAAAACAGGTATATTTTGAAAATATACTGTAATTCAAGGAAATCCTGTGACAAATTTCGTCAAAAATCGGTTTGCATAATTAATATTGATAAATTTTATGCAAATAGTTATCAACATTTTCAACAGAGTTTTGAACAGCAGATTTTTCTTTAAATTTCAACGGATAACGCGGAATTTGTCAAAAAACAACAACCCAAGAAATTATAAAAAGAAACAAAACAGAAACAAAAATCAGTTTACATAAAAACCAATTTATATCATACCGTACTTATCTAAAGATATATACTCTCCGCCTGCAACAATTATGTGGTCAAGAAGTCTGATTCCGATGACATCAAGTGCATTTTTAATCGAGCGTGTGCAGATTTCGTCCTCCTTCGACGGCATAAGCACACATGACGGATGATTGTGGGACACGATGACGCTGCTTGCCCTGAATTTCAGTGCAAGCTCGCAAAGCAGCCGTATGTCAATGTCGGTTCCGTTTATAACGCCCTTGCTTATGTTCTGGCACGTGATTATGCGCAGCTTATCGTCAAGCATAAGGGCGAAGGCCGATTCATTTACCTCATAAGCAAACTTTGCAGCGAAATACCTGCCTGCTTCATCGCTGTTTTGTATTAGCTTGCGTTCAATACTCTTGCACTCAAGATAGCGCTTGTTCATCTGCGTCACAAGGCTTATTAGGGTTGCGGTGTGTTCACTCACTCCCCTGACCTGCATAAGCTCTTCCCTGCTTGCCTCAAGCACGGCATCAAAGGAACCGAAATGCTTTATCAGCTCGTGGGCGATAAGGTTTGTATCCTTTCTGGGGATTGCGTAAAACAGAAGCATTTCAAGCACATTGTGGTCGCTGAAGCCCGCAAGTCCTGTTTCGGCATAGCGATCCTTCATGCGCTGTCTGTGACCGGCATGAAGTTCGTCATTTTCAGTTTTCTGCTTATCCGTAGTATTTCCCATTTTCTTTACCGTTAAGTAAGTGATGATTAATTCGGCAAGAGCAGGCTGCGAGGAATTTTGAGTTCCGAAAAGGCAGCTTTTTCGCAGGAATACTTTGTGTATTTCAAGGAAAAGTAACGAATTCGGAACTCAAAATAACCGCAGAATGCCGAAGATGAATTAATCAGCGCTTACTTAAAGCTCCATATTTGCGTAAGCATTCAGGTCGCTTCCTGCAATATTGCCCGCAAGGTATTCAAAATATCCCTGACAGCCTATCATGGCTGCATTGTCGCCGCAAAGCTTAAGCGGAGGAACAAACAGCTCGCAGCCTTCTTTTTCAGCCGCTGCCTTGAAATCGGCTCTTATGCGTGAGTTTGCCGCAACACCGCCTGCAATTGCAATTTTTTTATAGCCGAGCTCCTTTGCCGCCATCATTGCTCTGGGAACAAGGGTGTCACTTACAGCCGCGGTAAAGGAAGCCGCAAGCGAGGCTCTGTCAAGCTCCTCACCCTTCTGCTCGGCGTTGTGAACAAGGTTAATCACCGCAGTCTTGAGACCGGAGAAGCTCATGTCATAGGGTGCACCCTCGATATTAGTTCTTGGAAGCTTGTATTTCCTGTCATCGCCGCCCTGCGAAAGCATATCAATGGGCTTGCCGCCGGGGTAAGGCAGACCGAGAACGCGGGCAGTCTTGTCAAAGCACTCGCCTGCCGCATCGTCGCGTGTTGCGCCCATTATCTTAAGCTCGGTATAGCTGCGAACATCAATGATCAGAGTGTTGCCGCCGGAAATGGCAAGGCAGAGAAAGGGCGGCTCAAGCTCGGGATAGGCAATGTAGTTTGCCGCAACGTGCCCTTTTATGTGATGCACGGGAATAAGCGGAACATTGAGGCTAAGGGCAACAGCCTTGGCAAAATTCAGTCCCACAAGCACCGTACCGATAAGTCCGGGAGCGTATGTAACCGCAACGGCGTCAATCTCATCGCGTGAAATTCCCGCAACCTCAAGCGCACGGCGCGAAAGCTGGGATATGACTTCCACATGGCTGCGGGAGGCAATTTCGGGCACAACGCCGCCGTAAACGGCGTGCAGGTCAGCCTGAGAAAAAATCTGATCGGTAAGAACCTTACGTCCGTCCTCTACAACCGCAACGGCGGTTTCATCGCAGGAGGATTCAAAAGCAAGAATTTTCATGACTTATTCCTCATTTCAGATAGCTTGTCATAAGTATAGCATCTTCAGTGGGCAAAGTGTAATAGTTTTTTCTTCTGCCCACATCGGTAAATCCGTGTTTTTTATATAATTCGCGTGCAGGGCTGTTGTTCTCGCGCACCTCAAGCGTAATAAAGCTGAGTTCAAGCTTTTTTGAAATGCGCTCAAGCTCATATATCAGTCCGTCCGCAATTCCCATTCGTCTGTAGTCCGGCGAAACCGCAACATTTGAAATATAGCCCTCATCAAGCACGTACATCATGCCCACATAGCCCAGAACATCGCCGCTTGCCTCTTCCGCAGCAATGAAAACGTGATTGCCGTCGGGCATCTGGGAAAGCAGCTGCTCCCTTGTAAACGGAACGGAAAAACAGCGTTTTTCAATATTCAGTATCTGCTCAATATGCTTGCTGTCAGCATTAACAATTCTGTACTGCATATCAGTCCTCTAAGTTCAGCTCATCAATCACCGTAAGCACCGCGTCCTGCAAGCGCGCCATGCACTTATTCCAGCCTGCCGGAAGCACCGGCGGCTCAATATCGTATTCGGCAAGGCACATAATTTTATCGTCAAGGTTCTGATACTTGTCGGATAATAACTCCGCCTGATCAATCGTCATGCAAAGAATGACGTCATATTTCTCCATAAGCTCACGGCTCACGGCAACAGGCTGAATATCCGAAACATCGGCGCCGAGGCTCTGACAGGCCTTCACAGCCTTCGGGTTAAGTGCCGCTGCCCTGCCTGCCGCTGCCGATGCTGCTGTCACCTCTTCGGCAGCCCCGACTTTCCCCATGTTAAACATTACTTCCGCAGCAGGAGCAAGCGAGGAGCAGTCATCATCAACAAACAGTATGCTGTGAACCTCAATTCCGTTGAAGCCGTAAAGCTCTGCCTGACGCTCGTCCCAGCGTTCAAGGCTTCTGTCACCTGCCATATTCTCAACGTGATGCGTAAGCTCATGGTGCAGAGTCTTTTTAAGCCGCTCACGGAAAAGCTCATCGTCCATTTCGCCGTAAAGCTCAACAAAGGAGCCGTAGTACAGCTCAACGTATCTGCCGAGCTTGTTGACAAAATATGTGCCGAGAGTTACCGAGCCGTCATCGGATATTTTGCATTCCTCAAGCAGCATAACTCCGCCGTTTAATTCCCTGAATATTCCGTCGGGCAGCTCGTCAATAAGGTCTGCAAGGACATTTCCCGCTTCTTCATAGCTAAACATCAGTGTGCCTCCGCCCAGCTGTGACCGCTCTTGGCCTCCGCCGTAAGCGGAACCTCAAGCTTTGCCACATTTTCCATTTCTTCCTCAAGAATCTTCACGACGGTATCCACTTCGTCATCGGGGCATTCACATATAAGCTCGTCATGTACCTGAAGAATAAGCTTTGAAGAAAGCTTTTCGGTCTTGAGCCGCCTGTAAACGTTGACCATTGCAAGCTTGATGATGTCAGCCGCCGTTCCCTGAATGGGCATATTCAGCGCAACGCGCTCGCCAAAGGAACGCTCATTGAAGTTTTTGGAATGCAGCTCGGGAAGCTCACGTCTGCGCTTATAGAGCGTCTTAACATGGCCCTCTTCCCTTGCCTGCTTCACAATCTGCTTCATATAATCGTGAACGCCGCTGTATTTCTCAAGATATGCGTCCATATATTCCTTGGCTTCGTTTGGAAAAACACCGATATCCTGGGCAAGCGACCAGGCGGATATTCCGTAGACGATGCCGAAGTTTACAGCTTTCGCGCGGCTTCTCTGGATGCTTGTAACCTCCTCAAGCGGCGTATTGAAAACCTGCGACGCGGTGACTCTGTGGATATCCTCACCGCTTAAGAACGCGCTCTGCATATTCTTATCTCCGGAAATATGCGCCAGCAGACGAAGCTCAATCTGACTGTAGTCCGCATCAACCAGCGTCATGCCCTTTGAAGCGATGAACATTTTTCTTATTTGGCTTCCAAGCTCCTTGCGCACGGGTATATTCTGCAGATTCGGTTCCGTGCTTGAAAGTCTGCCCGTTGCTGTAACTGTCATCTGGAAGCTTGTTCTTATGCGTCCGTCATTTTTATCAATAAGCTTCAGCAGGCCGTCGGCGTAGGTGGATTTCAGCTTTGTCAGCATTCGGTAATCAAGAATCATCTCAATTATGGGGTGCTTGCCGCGGAGCTTTTCGAGTACATCGGCATTTGTGCTCCAGCCCGTCTTTGTTTTTTTGCCCGCAGGCAGCATAAGCTTTTCAAAAAGCACCTCGCCGAGCTGCTTCGGGGAGTTGATGTTGAATTCTCCGCCCGCAAGCTGCCATATATTATCGCGCAGAGCATCTATGCCCTCATTCAGACTTTCACCGAAGTCTGCAAGGGCCTTTTTGTCCACAAGGAAGCCCGCATACTCCATATCCGCAAGCACCTCGCATAGAGGCAGCTCAATCTCATAATAGAGCTTTTCCATGTCAAGCTCACGCATTTTCGCCTCTGTTACGGGCTTTAGCTGCCATATAGCCTCCGTGCCGTGAAGCTCGGTTTCAAGGTATCTCATGCTCATACGCTCAAGGGAATGGTCCCTGTCGGTTGCGTTCAAAAGGTATGATGCAAGGGCTGTGTCGTACACAAAACCCTCAACAGAGAGGTTTTCCGCAATCAGCAGGTGCATAAAGTCCTTAACGTTGTGGGATATTTTCTTCACGCTGTCAGAGAAGATAAACTCTCTGAGGCGGTCAAACTCGCCCAGCATCATGCTTCCCCACCATGCCGTGTAAATATTTTTACCGTCACAGATTTCAAGGCTGTCAAAGCTCATTCTGCCGTCTTTTGCAATTTCCGGAAGAACGGCAATATACTCGGCATTGAGAACGGCACTTTTAACGGTTTCAAAGTCAGCGTTTTCTATTCTTTCAAGATGCTTTACACTTTCCGCAGTGCTTACGCTTTCACCGCTTTCGGCAAGTCCCCACTTCTCAATGAACTTGTTGAAGCCGAGCTTTTTGAAAATTCCGAAAAGCCCGGGCTTATAGTCACGGTTCCACTGTGCGTCTGCTGGGCTGAACTCAATGGGTGCTTCCCTGCAAATTGTTGCAAGCTCAAAGGAAAGCCCGGCGTTTTCCTTTCCATCACGCAGTTTTTTGCGCACGCCCTCTTTAATTTCAAGCTCATCGATGTTCGCGTAAATGTTTTCAAGCGTTGTATATCGCTGAATCAGATCCATTGCGGTTTTTTCGCCTATTCCCGCAACACCCGGAATATTGTCCGAGGAATCGCCCATAAGCGCCTTGAGGTCAACAATATGAACGGGCTCGAAGCCGTATTCCTCACGGAAAAGCTCGGGAGTATATTCCTTTGTTTCCGTCTGTCCCATACGGGACTTGACGTGGCAGATATGCGTTGTGTCGGTAATAAGCTGGAAGCTGTCCTTGTCGCCGGTAACAATGCGGCAGTCCCAGTTTTCAGCCTCGCATATTCTTCCGACGGTACCAAGCAGGTCATCGGCCTCATAACCCTCAAGCTCAAGACGCATTATGCCCATTGC
>JAZRZJ010000047.1:0-13205 GCA_045601285.1 Oscillospiraceae bacterium | reverse complement strand
CCCCCGCACCGGCGAAGTCATCGCAGAAGCGGGCGACGTCATTTCACGCGAAATGGCAGATACCATTGACGAAGCAGGCGTAATCAGCGTAATGCTGAACATGGAGGGCAAAAAGGTTCGTCTGTTCTCCAACGGCATGGTGAACCTCGGCGCATACGTGGACTTTGACCCCGCAGAGCTGGGCATCACCGAGAAGGTCCGCGGCATCGTCCTCAAGCAGCTCATGGAGCAGTACGAGGGTGAGGCACTCAAGGAAGCGATCCTCGAGAACATCGACATTCTTATTCCCAAGCACATCATCGTTGACGATATGTTCGCATCTGTCAACTACCTCAACGGCCTTGCCAACGGCATCGGTGTCAAGGACGACATCGACCATCTGGGCAACCGCCGTGTGCGCTGCGTAGGCGAGCTGCTTCAGAACCAGTTCCGCATCGGCTTTTCCCGTATGGAGCGCGTTATCCGCGAGCGTATGACTCTGCAGGACCTTGACATTGTCACTCCCCAGAGCCTCATCAATATCCGCCCCGTAACCGCCGCCATCAAGGAGTTCTTCGGCTCGTCTCCTCTGTCTCAGTTCATGGACCAGACCAACCCTCTGTCTGAGCTGACTCATAAGCGCCGTATGTCCGCACTGGGTCCCGGCGGTCTGAGCCGTGACCGTGCATCCTTCGATGTCCGTGACGTTCACTACAGCCACTACGGCCGTCTGTGTCCCATCGAGACTCCCGAAGGTCCCAACATCGGCCTTATTTCCTACCTTGCATCCTACGCACGCACCAACGAGCACGGCTTCCTTGTGGCTCCCTTCCAGAAGGTTGAGAAGGGCACCTGCCGTGTTACCGACCGGGTAGATTACCTCACCGCTGACATGGAAGACGCGTTCATCGTTGCTCCCGCAACCGAGCCCCGCGATGAAAACGGCTGCCTTATCAACAAGCGTATTACCTGCCGCCACCGCGACGAAATCGTTGAGGTTGACCGTGAGCTTGTTGACTATATCGACATCAGCCCCAGAATGATGGTTTCCATTGCAACCGCAATGATCCCGTTCCTTGAAAACGACGACGCAAACCGTGCTCTCATGGGCGCAAACATGCAGCGTCAGGCAGTTCCTCTCATGGTTACCCAGGCACCTATCGTTGCCACGGGTATCGAGCACAAGTGCGCTGTTGACTCCGGCGTTGTTGTTGTTGCAGAGGGCGACGGTGTTGTTACCCGCGCCGATGCAGAAATGGTCACCATCAAGTATGACGACGGCGAAATCAAGAGCTACAAGCTCATCAAGTTCGCCCGCTCAAACCAGGGCACCTGCGTAAACCAGAGACCCATTGTTGCTCTCGGTGAGCGTGTGGCAGCCGGTGATGTCATCGCCGACGGTCCCAGCACCAGCCAGGGCGAGATTTCCCTCGGCAAGAACATTCTTGTCGGCTTCATGACCTGGGAAGGCTACAACTACGAGGACGCAATTCTTCTGAACGAGCGTCTTGTCATGGAGGACGTGTTCACCTCCATTCATATTGAAGAGTACGAGTGCGATGCACGCGATACCAAGCTCGGACCCGAGGAAATCACCCGTGATATCCCCGGCGTAGGCGAAGACGCACTCAAGTATCTGGACGAGCGCGGCATCATCACTGTGGGTGCTGAGGTCCGTGCCGGTGATATCCTTGTGGGCAAGGTAACTCCCAAGGGCGAAACCGACCTCACCGCTGAGGAAAGACTGCTCCGCGCGATCTTCGGCGAGAAGGCAAGGGAAGTCCGCGATACCTCTCTGAAGGTACCTCACGGCGAAAGCGGCATCATTGTTGATGTCAAGGTCTTCACCCGTGAAAACGGCGATGAAATGGGCCCCGGCGTAAATGAAGTCGTCAGAGTTTACATCGCACAGAAGCGCAAGATTTCTGTGGGCGACAAGATGGCGGGACGTCACGGTAATAAGGGCGTTGTTTCCCGTATCCTCCCCAGAGAAGATATGCCTTATCTGCCCGACGGCACTCCTCTGGATATCGTACTGAATCCTCTGGGCGTACCTTCCCGTATGAACATCGGTCAGGTGCTCGAGGTTCACCTGGGCTATGCCGCACACGCACTGGGCTGGAAGGTGGCAACTCCCATCTTCAACGGTGCAAACGAGGAAACCATACGTGCAACTCTGCGTCAGGCAGGACTTCGTGAGGACGGCAAGAGCGAGCTTTATGACGGACGTACCGGCGAGAAGTTTGATAACGACGTTACTGTCGGCTGGGTTTACTTCCTCAAGCTGCATCACCTCGTTGACGATAAGATCCATGCCCGCAGCACCGGCCCCTACAGCCTTGTAACTCAGCAGCCTCTCGGCGGCAAGGCACAGTTCGGCGGCCAGCGCTTCGGCGAAATGGAAGTCTGGGCTCTCGAAGCATACGGCGCTGCATATACTCTGCAGGAGATCCTCACCGTCAAGTCCGACGATGTAACCGGCCGTGTTCGCACCTATGAGAGCATTGTAAAGGGCAACAACATTCCCACTCCCGGTGTTCCCGAGTCCTTCAAGGTTCTCGTTAAGGAGCTTCAGGCACTCTGCCTTGATGTTCGTGTTCTGGATAAGGACGGCGAAGAGATCGAGCTTAAGGACGACGAGGAAGAAGAATTCAAGTATGCCGGCATCAAGGACGAAACCTTTGCCGCAAGCGATGATGAGTTCGCTGCAGAGGGCTTCACCGTTGAAGACATTCCCGAGCAGGACGATGACGATTTCTTCTTTGCACCCGATGATTATGAAGACAGCGAGGAGGATGAATAATAATGAGCTATACACCGTTTGACGCCATCAAAATAGGCATTGCCTCCCCTGAAATGGTTCTTTCCTGGTCCTACGGCGAGGTCACCAAGCCCGAGACCATCAACTACCGCACTCTCAAGCCCGAGCGTGACGGTCTTTACTGCGAGCGTATTTTCGGACCCACAAAGGACTGGGAATGCCATTGCGGTAAGTATAAGAAAATCAGCTACAAGGGCAAAATCTGCGACCGCTGCGGCGTTGAAGTCACCAAGAGCAAGGTTCGCCGCGAGCGTATGGGTCATATCCAGCTTGCAGCACCCGTATCTCACATCTGGTACTTCAAGGGTATCCCCAGCCGTATGGGTCTGCTCCTTGACCTGACTCCACGCACCCTTGAAAAAGTTCTGTACTTTGCAAATTATATAGTAACCGATCCCGGCTTCACTCCTCTGGAGAAGTGCCAGATACTCACCGAAAAAGAGTACCGTGACCTCCGCGAGAAGTATGAGGACGACTTTGACGCAGGCATGGGCGCAGAAGCAATCAAGAAGCTCCTGCAGCAGATCGACTGCGAGAAGCTTTCCGCAGAGCTGAAGGAAGAGCTGCAGAATGCCTCCGGTCAGAAGAAGGCAAAGCTCGTAAAGCGCCTGGAGGTTGTTGAAGCCTTCCGTCAGAGCGGCAACAAGCCCGAGTGGATGATCATTGACGTTCTGCCCGTAATTCCTCCCGAGATTCGTCCTATGGTACAGCTGGACGGCGGACGCTTCGCCACATCTGACCTTAACGACCTGTACCGTAGAGTCATCAACCGCAACAACCGTCTCAAGAGACTTATCCAGCTCAACGCTCCCGACATCATTGTCCGCAACGAGAAGCGCATGCTTCAGGAAGCCGTTGACGCACTTATCGACAACGGCCGTCGCGGCAGAGCCGTTACCGGCGCAAACTCCCGCGCACTCAAGTCCCTTTCCGATATGCTCAAGGGCAAGCAGGGACGTTTCCGTCAGAACCTGCTGGGCAAGCGCGTTGACTACTCCGGACGTTCCGTTATCGTTGAGGGACCCGAGCTGTAGATTTATCAGTGCGGCGTCCCCAAGGAAATGGCAATCGAGCTGTTCCGCCCCTTCGTCATGAAGAAGCTGGTTGAGGACGGCGTTGCAAACAACATCAAGTCCGCAAAGAAGATGGTCGATAAGCAGCGTACTGAAGTATGGGACGCACTTGAAGTCGTAATCAAGGAGCACCCCGTACTGCTCAACCGTGCGCCTACTCTTCACCGCCTCGGCATTCAGGCCTTCGAGCCTATCCTTGTTGAAGGCCGCGCACTGAAGCTGCACCCCCTGGTATGTACCGCATACAACGCCGACTTTGACGGCGACCAGATGGCAATTCACGTTCCTCTGTCCGCAGAGGCACAGGCGGAAGCGCGTATTCTCATGCTCTCCGCAAACAACCTGCTTCGTCCTCAGGACGGTCACCCCGTAACCGTACCTACCCAGGATATGATCCTCGGCTCCTACTACCTGACCATGAAGCGCATCGGCAACGATCAGAAGGGTGCCGACAAGGTGTTTGTGACCAGCTGCGGCGGTACTGACCTTCCCGTAAACGAGGTCGTGGACAGCGACACCTTCCTTGCTGCTGAAAAGTACGCAGAGGAGAACAAGCTTGTTGCTCCCACCTATAAGCCAATGCACTGCTACCGTGACGATGCGGAAGCAATCATGGCATACAGCCACGGCGAAATCAGCCTTCACGCACCTATTCTTGTCCGCGTAAGCAAGGTCATAGACGGCGTTGAGCAACTCCGCATAATCGAAAGCACCGTAGGACGCATTATCTTCAACTCCAACATTCCTCAGGATCTTGGCTATGTTGACCGCAGCGACCCTGCACACGCCTTTGACCACGAAATCGGCTTCCAGGTCGGCAAGAAGCAGCTGGGCGATATCATTGACCGCTGCATCAAGATCCACGGCTTCACCATTTCCGCCGAGGTGCTGGACAGCATCAAGGCCATGGGCTACAAGTACTCCACCCGCGGCGCGATCACCATCTCCATTGCCGATATGACCGTTCCCGAGGCAAAGAAGGAGCTCATTTCCGCCACCGAATCAAAGGTCGTTGCCATTGAGCGCCAGTTCAAGCGCGGCTTCATCACCGATGATGAGCGTTATCGCCTTGTTGTTGCCGAGTGGGAAAACACCACCAAGGACGTTACCAATGCCCTGACAAACTGCCTTGACACCTACAACCCCATCTACATGATGGCAAGCTCCGGTGCCCGTGGCTCCATGAACCAGTTTCGTCAGCTTGCAGGTATGCGTGGTCTGATGGCCAATACCGCAGGTAAGACCATCGAAATTCCTATCAAGGCAAACTTCCGTGAAGGTCTTTCCGTTCTGGAATACTTCATCTCCTCCAGAGGCGCACGAAAGGGCATGGCGGATACCGCACTTCGTACCGCTGACTCCGGTTACCTGACTCGCCGTATGGTTGACGTCTGCCAGGACGTTATCATCCGCGAGCCCGACTGCGGCACAACCGACGGTGTCTGGGCCTCCGCAGTTTACGACAAGGGCCAGATGGTTCAGTCCTTCGGCGTAAGCATTCACGGCAGATTCCCCGCAGTTCCCGTTGTTGACCCCGCCACCGGCGAAGTCATTTTCGATACCGACCACATGCTCATGCCCGATGATGCTTCCGTTCTGGAAGCCCACGGCATTCACAAGGTCCTTATCCGCAGCGTTCTTTCCTGCGAAGCACGCACCGGCGTCTGTGCAAAGTGCTACGGCATCAACCTTGCAATCGGCAAGCCCGTTAATGCAGGCGAAGCAGTCGGCGTTATCGCTGCACAGTCCATCGGTGAACCCGGTACTCAGCTTACCATGCGTACCTTCCACTCCGGCGGCGTTGCAGGTGACGATATCACCCAGGGTCTTCCCCGTGTTGAAGAGCTGTTCGAGGCACGCAGACCCAAGAAGCAGGCAGTCCTTGCGGAAATCTCCGGTACTGTTTCAGTTGAGGAAACCAAGAAAGGCGCACTGTACGCAATCAGCGTCATCAACGAGGCTGAGGGTGATACCCGTGTTTATACCGTTCCTCATTCCGCAGGTCTCAACGTCAAGAACGGCGATAAGGTTGACAAGGGTCAGGAGCTCACCAAGGGCGCACTCAATCCCCATGAAGTCCTCCGTATCCGCGGTGTAAACGATGATGAGTTCGGCCGTCCCGGTGTACGCAACTACATCATTCAGGAAGTCCAGAAGGTTTATCGTCAGCAGGGTGTTGACATCAACGATAAGCACATTGAGATCATCGTACGCCAGATGATGCGCAAGATTAAGGTTGAGGAAGCCGGCAGCACCGACCTCATCTCCGGCGCAACAATCGATATCGGCGAGCTCAAGGCAGCAAACCGCGAGATCGACAAGCGCATTGCAGCAGGTGAGGAGGGACTCACCAAGGCAACCTACACCCAGCTCCTCCTCGGTATCACCAAGGCATCTCTTGCGACTGACAGCTGGATGTCCGCAGCCTCCTTCCAGGAGACCACCAGAGTTCTTACCGAAGCCGCAATCAAGGCAAAGGTTGACCGTCTTGTAGGTCTTAAGGAGAACGTAATCATCGGTAAGCTTATCCCCGCAGGCAGCGGCCTTGCAATGTACCGCGACTTTGAGGATAAGACCGACGAAAGTGTTGCTGCAGAGGCAGAGGAATACGTTGACCTTTCCGCACTTGTGGGCAAGAACAACGCACTCTGATGATTATATTAAAAGACACGGTTCATTTGAACCGTGTCTTTTATATGTTGTGAGTAAATAACGCTGTCATTCTGAGCGAAGAATCCCACATTCTTCAAGGAGATTCTTCGTCGCTGTGCTCCTCAGAATGACATTTTTAGCTCTGAATACTCTGTCATTGCGAACCAGTGCGCCCACTGGTGTGGCAATCCGCATCCCGTCAAACTAACTGTCATTCTGAGCGAAGCGAAGAATCCCCTCAACAGTAGTAGACACCTCGACCCAACTGTCATTCTGAGCGAAGAATCCCCACATTCCGCAAGGAGATTCTTCGTCGCTGTGCTCCTCAGAATGACATTTTTGGATCTGAATACTCTGTCATTGCGAAGCAGTGCGCCCACTGGTGTGGCAATCCGCATCCCGTCAAACTAAGTGTCATTCTGAGCGGAGCGAAGAATCCCCTCAACATTAGTAGACACCTCAAACTAACTGTCATTCTGAGCGAAGCGAAGAATCCCACATTCTTCAAGGAGATTCTTCGTCGCTGTGCTCCTAAGAATGACATTTTTAGCTCTGAATACTCTGTCATTGCGAAGCAGTGCGCCCACTGGTGTGGCAATCCGCATCCCGTCAAACTAAGTGTCATTCTGAGCGAAGCGAAGAATCCCCTCAACAGTAGAAGACACCTCAAACTAACTGTCATTCTGAGCGAAGCGAAGAATCCCCTCAACAGTGGTAGACACCTCAAACAAACTGTCATTCTGAGCGAAGCGAAGAATCCCACATTCTGCAAGGAGATTCTTCGTCGCAATGCTCCTCAGAATGACAGCTTGTTTTGCATTTGGCGCTGTCGGCGGGAGCAAGCCCCGTCCTGCGGCGTTTTGATTAGTGCGTAAGTGCGGAGCGATGTGGGGATCGCTCCCTACTACACTCCTGATCCCTAAAAACTAATCCCTGAACCCTGGTTTATTGGCATATATATGCGAAAACAAGGAAAAATATTTTCGTATTTGTGCAAAAAATTCCTTGACTATTTTTGTGCATTCTGATAAAATTCTTATCCGTGTGGGGCTTACTGCGCCCAATTGAGCGTAAATCCCTCAAAGCCTTGAATTTCAAGGGAAAATTTTTGAAGAAAGGAGAAACTAATGCCTACATTTAACCAGTTGGTAAGAAAAGGCAGAGAAAAGGTAACCTACAAGTCCAACTCTCCCGCAATGCAGAAAGGTCTTAACACCATCAAGAATTGCGAGACCGACCTGAGCGCACCCCAGAAGAGAGGCGTCTGCACCGCAGTCCGTACCTCTACTCCTAAGAAGCCTAACTCCGCACTGCGTAAGATCGCCCGTGTACGTCTGACCAATGGCTACGAAGTCACCGCATACATTCCCGGTGTCGGCCATAACCTTCAGGAGCACAGCGTCGTTATGATCCGCGGCGGTCGTGTTAAGGACCTTCCCGGTGTTCGTTACCACATCATTCGCGGTACCCTCGATGCACAGGGCGTAACCGGACGTATGCAGTCCCGTTCCAAGTACGGTGCAAAGAGACCCAAAGCTGCAAAGAAAAAGTAATTAACCAACAGCAATTTTTGCCCTGTTGTTTATCATATTGATAACCTCGGGGCGCAGACGGAGCACAATGTTGCTCCGAGTACCTGTGAAATCATTTTTTAATGAAGGAGGGAAGCAAACGTGCCCAGAAGAGGTAATGTTCCCAAAAGAGAAATTTTACCCGATCCTATGTACAACAGCGTTCTGGTAACCAAGCTTATCAATGCTGTTATGCTGGACGGCAAGAAGGGTGTTGCTCAGAAGGTCGTGTACGACGCTTTTGACATCATCAAGGAGAAAACCGGTAAGGAGCCCCTGGAGGCCTTCACCGAAGCTATGAACAACATCATGCCCAGCCTCGAAGTTAAGGCTCGCCGTGTCGGCGGTGCAACTTACCAGGTTCCTATCGAAGTAAGACCTGCACGTCGTCAGACTCTCGGTCTGCGCTGGCTGGTTGGCTACGCTCGTAAGCGTGGCGAGAAGACCATGAAGGAACGTCTGGCAGGCGAAATCATGGATGCCTGCAACAATCTCGGCGCATCTGTCAAGAAGCGTGAGGATACTCACAAGATGGCAGACTCCAACAAGGCCTTCGCACACTTCAGATGGTAATCTGATCAGGAGAATTATATGCCCAGACAGTATTCACTCGAAAAAACAAGAAATATCGGAATCATGGCTCACATCGATGCCGGCAAGACTACGACAACAGAGCGTATTCTTTATTACACCGGCGTCAATTACAAAATCGGTGAGACTCATGAGGGTACCGCAACAATGGACTGGATGGAGCAGGAGCAGGAGAGAGGTATCACCATCACCTCCGCCGCCACCACTTGTCATTGGAAGGACACCCGCATAAACATCATCGATACACCGGGTCACGTTGACTTCACCGTTGAGGTCGAGCGCTCACTGCGTGTTCTCGACGGCTGTGTCACCGTACTCTGCGCCAAAGGCGGTGTAGAGCCCCAGTCCGAAACTGTATGGAGACAGGCAGACCACTACAACGTTCCCAGAATGATATACGTCAACAAGATGGATATCATGGGCGCCGATTTCTTCAATGTACTCGGTATGGTACATGACAGACTCAAGTGCAACGCCGTTCCCATTCAGCTTCCTATCGGTGCTGAAGCTGATTTCAGGGGTATAATCGACCTGGTGGAAATGAATGCCCGCATCTTTTATGACGATCTCGGCAATGACATGCGTACCGAGGAAATACCCGAGGATATGCGTGAAATGGCCGAGGAATACCGCATAAATATGCTGGAAGCCATTTCCGATTTCGATGACGAGATAATGATGCGTTATCTCGAAGGCGAAGAAATTCCCCAGGATATGATCCGCAGGGCAATCAGAGCGGCAACCGTTTCCGTAAAAATGGTTCCTGTTGTCTGCGGAACTTCCTATAAAAACAAAGGCGTTCAGAAGCTGCTGGATGCAATCGTGGATTATATGCCCTCTCCGCTGGATATTCCCGCAATCAGCGGCACTAATCCCAAAACCGATGAAGAGGAGACCCGTGAGGCCTCCGACGAAGCTCCCTTTGCGGCGCTGGCTTTCAAGATCATGACCGACCCCTTCGTTGGCCGGCTGAGCTTCTTCCGTGTGTACTCCGGTATGCTGGAAGCCGGCAAAACCGTAATGAACTCTTCCAAGGGTCAGCGTGAGCGCATCGGCCGTATCCTGCTTATGCACGCAAACCACAGAGAAGACCTTGCGGTTGTGTATTCCGGCGATATCGCAGCTGCGGTTGGTCTGAAGAATACCACCACCGGCGACACACTCTGTGATGAAAAAGCTCCCATTGTCCTTGAATCCATGGAATTCCCCGAGCCTGTAATCCGTGTCGCAATCGAGCCCAAGACCAAAGCCGGTCAGGAGAAGATGGCAATCGCGCTGCAGAAGCTGGCAGAGGAGGACCCCACCTTCAAGACCTATACGGACGAAGAAACGGGTCAGACCATTATTGCCGGCATGGGTGAGCTCCACCTTGAGATTATCGTGGACAGACTTCTGCGGGAGTTTAAGGTTGAAGCAAATGTAGGCAAGCCCCAGGTATCCTATAAGGAAACGATCACCAGGGAAGCCACCGCCGACACACGTTATGCACGTCAGACCGGCGGCAAAGGTCAGTTTGCACACTGCAAGATTGTTGTTGAGCCCAACGAGTCCGGCAAGGGCTATGAGTTCGTCAATAAGATTACGGGCGGCGCAATTCCCAAGGAATACATTCCTTGTGTTGACCAGGGCATTCAGGGTGCAATGCAGTCCGGCGTTCTTGCCGGCTATCAGGTTGTTGACGTGAAGGTAACCCTCATCGACGGTTCCTATCACGAGGTCGACTCCTCTGAACTGGCCTTCAAGATCTGCGGCAGCATGGCCTTTAAGGAAGCCTGTGCAAAGGCCGGCCCCACTCTGCTTGAGCCTATAATGAAAGTCGTTGTAACCGCACCCGATGAATATATGGGTGACGTTATGGGCGATGTAAACTCAAGACGCGGACAGATTTCCGGCAGCGATATCAGAAACGGTACCGCAACCGTGGAAGCAAACGTTCCGCTGTCCTCCATGTTCGGCTACGCAACCGACCTGAGAAGCAAAACTCAGGGCAGAGCAACCTACAGCATGGAACCCAGCCACTATGTTGAGATCCCCAAGAATCTCATAGAGACTCTCATAGGCGGATACAGAAAAGGCTGATTAAACTAAAGCAAAACAAATTTTATAATAATTATTTTGTAATTTTATCTGAGGAGGATATTCACAATGGCAAAACAGATGTTCGACAGATCCCTGCCCCACGTTAATATCGGCACCATCGGTCATATCGACCACGGCAAGACCACTCTGACCGCAGCTATCACCAAGTACCTGGCACTCCAGGGCGGCGCAGAGTACACCGACTACTCTTCCATCGACAAGGCTCCCGAAGAGAGAGAACGTGGTATCACCATCAACACCGCACACGTTGAGTACAAGACCGCAAACCGCCACTATGCTCACGTTGACTGCCCGGGCCACGCTGACTATATCAAGAACATGATCACCGGCGCTGCTCAGATGGACGGCGGCATCCTCGTTATCGCTGCTTCCGACGGCCCCATGGCTCAGACCCGCGAGCACCTTCTGCTTGCACGTCAGGTTAACGTTCCCTCCATCCTGGTATTCCTGAACAAGTGCGACCAGGTTGACGACGATGAGCTCCTCGAGCTCGTTGAGATGGAAGTTCGCGAACTCCTCGACTTCTACGGCTTCCCCGGAGATGACACCCCCATCGTCCGCGGCTCCGCTCTTATCGCACTTACCTGCGAGTCCAACGATCCCAACCACCCCGACTATGCCTGCATCAAGGAACTCATGGACGCAGTTGACAGCTGGATCCCCACTCCCGACCGCAAGGCAGACCAGCCCTTCCTTATGCCTATCGAAGACGTATTCACCATCTCCGGCCGTGGCACCGTTACCACCGGTCGCGTAGAGCGTGGTCGCGTTAAGGTTGGCGACAAGGTTCAGATCGTCGGCCTGAAGGACGAGAAGACCGAGACCACCGTTACCGGTACTGAGATGTTCCACAAGCAGCTCGAGTACGCAGAAGCAGGCGACAACGTAGGTACCCTGCTCCGCGGCATTGCAAAGAAGGACGTTGAGCGTGGACAGGTTCTGGCAGCTCCCGGCTCCATCAACCCCCACACCAAGTTCACCGGCCAGGTTTACGTTCTGTCCAAGGACGAAGGCGGCCGTCATACTCCTTTCTTCAATAACTACCGTCCTCAGTTCTACTTCCGTACCACCGACGTTACCGGCGTTATCAACCTTCCCGACGGCGTTGAAATGTGCATGCCCGGCGATAACGTTGACATGAACGTTGAGCTGATCACCCCCATCGCAATCGAGAACGGCCTCCGCTTCGCTATCCGTGAAGGCGGCCGCACTGTCGGTTCCGGTGTTGTTATTGCAATCAACGAGTAATTAACACTTAAACACTTAAAAAAGAACTCACCGTACGGTGAGTTCTTTTTTTGCATAAAAACCAACAAAAAACACCGCGGCGATCCGTTTCCCCTTAATAAAAACTACGGTGTCATTCCCACGTCGCTGTGCTCCTCAGAATGACAGGGTGGTTTCCTGAAAAGGTGCAACTTACAGCTTATTAAAAATTCTGTCATTGCGAGGCGCTTGCGAAGTGGGAATCCGCGCTGCTCATGCCCCCCTTGTCAAAGGGAAGATTCTCCCCAGCGGGGAGAAATGTCGCCGCAGGCGACAAAGAGGGGGGCGGCCTTGTCGCCGCAGGCGACTGGGGGATTCTGTTCCCCACATCGCTCCGCTGTATGGCTGCGGTGTCAATCTGCGGCGGGAGCAAGCCCCCGCCCTACGGCAGACTTTAAAGAACTGTCATTCTGAGGAGCGCAGCGGCGAAGAATCTCTATCGTATATGGGGATTCTTCGCTCCGCTCAGAATGACACGGTGATTTTTGAAAAGGTGTTTTAATATGGGGAGCGGCAACTCACCGCGCCCCTATTTATGTATTACTTGCTCTTCAGCTCTGCAAGGATTTCCGCAAGCAGCTCCTCGGTGGAGGGCTTTGCTTCTTCAACGACTTCCTCAACAGCTTCTTCGGCTTCCTTCTTCTTCATCTCACCCAGCTTGTTGACTGCCTTGACAATGAGGAATACGGCAAAGGCGGTGATGACGAAGGTGATGATTGCGTTGATTACCGCGCCTATGCCGAAGCCGCAGGGAGCCCATTCTGCAAAGGTGCTGTCAGGAAGCAGAAGACCGATGATGGGGGTAAGGAGGTTTTCAACGATTGCGGTTACGATTGCGGTGAAGGCGCCGCCGATGACAACGCCGACTGCCATGTCGAGAACGTTGCCGCGCATGGCAAATGCTTTGAACTCTTCAAGAAACTTTTTCATTTTTTGTTTTCCTTTCTATTTTTAAATTTTTTGGTTACTTCTTGGGAACGATGACTTCCTTGCCGCCCATGTAGGGACGGAGCACCTCGGGAACGGTGACGGAGCCGTCGGCCTGCAGATGGTTTTCGAGGAAGGCGATGAGCATACGCGGGGGTGCAACGACGGTGTTGTTGAGCGTGTGTGGCAGATACATCTTGCCGTCCTCGCCCTTGACGCGCATCT
>JAZRZJ010000046.1:0-15779 GCA_045601285.1 Oscillospiraceae bacterium | reverse complement strand
GCTGCAGCTATCACCGCGCCCGTCAAAAGCACCGCCACCAGATTGAGCAAAATCGTCGCTTTCCTGCTTTGGGCATCAATTATCATGGCTTCCGCATAGCCTTCGGGTAATTCCGTTTCGTAGCTCTTCACTGCCCTCACCTCTTCTTTCTATATCATACTATATTTAACACCTGCCGCCCAAAAATGCAACACATAAAACAACAGCCCTGCTTTCACAGGGCTGTTGAAAAATTTTTAGTCCTCAGGGACGTGAATTTCTTTTATGAGGAAATCCTTGCCCGTGAGTATCTCCTTTTCAAAGCTGCCGCACTTGGGGCAATAGCCCTCATGCTCGATAACATTGAAAATTTCATCACACTCTTCGCATTCCGCCATACCGGGAATGACATTCATAGTGAGCTCTGCGCCCTCAAGAATTGTGCCTTCCACGGTGATTTTGTAGATTTCATCAACATACTTGGGAATGACCAGGGAGAGCTCGCCGATGTCGAGAACAATACCGGATACTTCCTTGATATTGTTCTCCTTGGCGAAGTCCTCAACAGTGCGAATGACCTGTCTGACAACTCCGATTTCGTGCATTACTTCTTTGCAACCTTCTTAACTGCCAGGCGGGCAATTGCCTTGGGAGCATTGGAAACTGCGGTGAGCAGGGTCTTGTGGTAGCTCTCGTACTTGGTGTCCATGTACTTCTCCAGAGTGATCGCGCCGAACTTGCACTTGGTGGTGCAGATGCCGCAGCCGAAGCACATATCCTCGTCAAGAACAACGGAGCCGCAGCCCAGGCAGCGTGCTGCTTCCTTCTTGATCTGCTCCTCGGTGAGAGTGCCGCGGAGGTCGGACATGGTCTTCTTTGCTTCCTTGCCGGAAACAGCTGCAACCTTCTGACGAGGTGCGCAGTCGAAGCCCTCTGCGGAGATAGCCAGAGTCTTGATGTCCAGAGGCTTGTAGTCGCGGTTGTCGCGGCCCAGGTCCTGAGTCTGACCGGGATGTACGTAGCGGTGGATGGAGATGGATGCTTCCTTACCTGCTGCAATTGCGTCAATTGCAAACTTGGGTCCGGTTACAACGTCGCCGCCGGCGAATACGTCGGGAGCGCTGGTCTGCAGATACTTGTCAACGCTTACGTTGCCCTTGACGCCTGCCTTGATGCCTTCGATGCCGCTCATGTCGATCTTCTGACCGATTGCGGAGATAACTGCGGAAACTGCCATGGTCTCAAACTCGCCGGTGCCAACAGGCTTGCCGTCCTTGAGCTCCATGATCTCGACCTTGAGCTCCTGAGCCTTGCCTTCGCCGCTGATTTCTGCGGGAGCAGCCAGGAACTTGAACTTGACACCCTCTTCCTTTGCTTCTGCAACTTCATCAGCTGCTGCGGGCATCTGCTCTTCGCCTCTGCGGTAAACGATGGTGGTCTTTGCGCCGAGACGTACTGCTGCGCGTGCAACGTCGATGGCAACATTGCCGCCGCCGATGACTGCAACGTTCTTGCCGATTGCGGGCTTCTCACCCATGTTGACTGCTCTCAGGAAGTCGAGACCGGTGAATACGCCGTCCATATCGTCGCCTGCGCAGCCGACCTTGGTGCCCTTGGAGGCGCCGATGGCCAGGAAGAATGCCTTGAAGCCGTCCTTGCGGAGCTGGTCAAGAGTCTTGTCCTTGCCGATTTCAACACCGGTCTTGAACTTAACGCCGAGCTTCTTCAGAACGTCGATTTCTGCCTTGACGACCTTCTTGTCCAGACGGAAGGAGGGGATACCCAGAGTGAGCATACCGCCGAGTTCCTTTTCCTTTTCAAAGACGGTTACGGGATAACCCTTGACTGCCAGATAGTAAGCGCAGCTCAGACCTGCGGGACCTGCACCGATGACGGCGATCTTTTCGGGATAGGGCTTGCCGATCTGGTTGAGCATCTTGGGAACGAAACGGGTCTTGGAATCAAGATCCTTTTCTGCGATAAACTTCTTGATATCGTCGATTGCAACTGCCTCGTCGATGGAAGCACGGGAGCATGCCTCCTCGCACTTCTTGTTGCAGATACGTCCGCAGACTGCGGGGAAGGGATTTTCCTTCTTGATGAGCTCAAGAGCCTCGGTGTAACGGCCTTCGGCTGCCAGACGCAGATAGCCCTGTACGGGGATATGTGCGGGGCAGGCTGCCTTACAGGGAGAGGTGCCGCTGGGCATAACGTCGGTACGGTTGGTACGGTATTCAACGTTGTAGGTCTTCTTATCCCAGGGAACTTCGACATCGTTACGATAGGTCTTGGAAATGTCGGGGTCAACGGTGCTGCACTTCTGGCCGAGCTTAAGAGCATTTGCCTGGCAATTTTCAACACACTGGCCGCAGGCAACACACTTGCTGGAGTCGACCTTTGCAACGTAGTTGGAGTGGATTGCCTGGTTTGCGCGGAAGTAGTTTGCAATACGGAGGCCGTAGCAGGAGCAGCCGCAGCAGTTGCAGATTGCGGTGACTTCATCGAAGCCGGGAGTCTGGTTGACTTCGTGAACAAGGCCGTTATCCTCTGCGCGCTGGAGAATTTCGTATGCTTCTTCCTTGGTTACGGGGCGGTGTGCGCCGGATTTGATCATGTTCAGTGCATTGTCGTTGACATACATGCACATGTCCTCTTCCAGATGGCCGCAGCCTTCGCCGATGAGACGGCGGGAACGACGGCAGGAGCAGGGACCGACAGAGATTGCAAATGCCTTCTCGATGATGCCTGCAACCTCGTCATAGTAAGCAGCGTGGGAATCGTTTTCGATTGCGCTCATAACGGGCATAACGCGCATAAAGGCCATGCCGCGTGTGCCGTGCTGGAGAGTGGGAGCCAGAGGAGCAAGTCTCAGGCGGGTGTACTCTTCAAAGCACTTGCCCAGGTCGGGGTATTTGTCGCACTGCTCACGGTTGGAGAGAACGCCTTCCATGATGCCGGGAACCCAGATGGGATAGTACCAGCCTGCTTTATGGCCGTTCTTTCCTTCCATGGTACGGCAGACGCCTGCGGTACGCAGCTTCTCCAGCTGTTCCTCGGTCCACTTAACGTCCTTCTTGCAGCGGCGTGCGATTTCTTCTGTGGTTCTGGGGGTGTCCAGCTTCATGTGCATCATAACTTCGCACATGTCATCATCTACGATAGGATTGAGAATGCGGTATTCGCAATCCTTGTAGGTGATGCCGGTGTAGGTCAGGCTCTCAAGACTGATTTTGGTACAGAGCTTGAGAATATTCGGTCTTTTTTCCATACACTAATCTCCTTATATAATTTTGTTTTGTATGTACTTATGCAAATTTATTTATATCATTTTATAAGTAGATTGTCAATTATTTAGCGTTTCCAAATGCTGAAAACCAACAAAAACCGCGTCAACAGTGAACGCGGTTTTTTGTTCGTTAGGTTGCCTCGCAGAGTTTCGCCGCAAGGCGAAATAAATTTAAATTCGTTTTGCGGAGCGACATGCGCGTGAACGCAAAACACTTCTATTCCGCAAGTGTGCGAGCAAAATACTAACTCAAATCAAAACTTGCTTTGATTTGAAAAGGAAGAACAGGTGGAACACACCGAGCTTTCGCATTTATGCGGAAGCGAAACTGTTACGCCTGTTCTGACGCAGTGCGCGCAGCGGAATGCAAAACTCGATTGAGAGCCCAACGAAGTGGGTCTCAATCGAAAATAATCAGTAGAATGTTGCCACGGGCTGCTTGGGAACCTCGCAGGCTTCATCGGAAATAAAGGTCAGAACGGGTCCCTTTTTGCCGTAGGCGCGGCTGAATTTGTGGTTTATTTTCGCCGTGAGGATATGCCAGGAATCCCCGACTATGCTTTCGGATTCCTCCCACTTGCAGATGAGTCCCGCAAACTGAACATCGTCGGCGCAGCAGGTCATGATATGGCGGCCCACGATGAAATTGCCCGCCGGCACCTTCTTGCGCTTTAAGTAGCGGCACTTGAAGCGGACGGTCTTGTCCTCATACTTTTCGGGCTCCTCGCTCATATCGCGGTACCACAGGGCATAGTCCTGGTCGCCGATTTCAATGACGGGTGCGTTTACGTCAAAGGGCAGAGGGTCCTCGATCTCGTCATACTTCACGGTGCCGTCACAGTACTCATAGGCAATGTCGCAGCGGCGGGATACGCCGCGGACGATTTTGTGCAGCGCCATCTGGTCAAGCTTATCGCTGTAACGGTTGAAAACCACAAGCTCACAGCTCTTGAGCTTGTCATAAACAAGCTGGCGCATATTGCTGTTGTAGCTTTCAAAGGTGTTTGCGTCGGCAAACATGAACTCCTGATAAACCATCCAGTACTCAGGCAGACGGCTGTAAAGCTCGTCCAGAAGCCACATGCCGTTGTACTCAATGACAACGCGCTCGCACCTGTCCTTTGCCAGCCACTCGCGGAGGTTGGGCATGGTGAGCTCCTCAAGTCCGTCAAGTATTCTGATGAAAACGTTAGGTGCGGAGAAGCTGCTTACGTCGTACTCCTCCTCGCCCTCCTCGCAGACTATGAGCAGGGTGCGCTCGCCGTTATTAAAGCGCTTGTCCTCAAGCGTTTCCTGAATGAACTTTGTTTTGCCCGCTTCGAGAAAGCCCGTAAAGAGATATACGGGTACGTCTTTAATCTTACTATCAGCCAATGTTAAACAGCTCCTTAATCGCCTGCTCGTTTATCTTAGAACCGATCACGCAGATCCTGCCGGTGATTTCCGCTCCGCCGCGGCGGACGTTGCTCTCGCCGGGAACGTAGTCGAAGTAGATCCACTCGCCATCGGAGGCATCGACAAAGCCCTTGGCGCGAAGTATCATGCCATACTTTTCGCTGTCGGACATTGCCTTCAGAGCATTCTCGATCTCCTCTGCGGTGAACTTTCTGGGAGTTTCAACGCCCCAGCTTGTGAAGACCTCGTCGGCATGGTGGTGATGCTCGTGGTCATGGTCGTGACCGCAGCCGCAATGCTCATCATGCTCGTGGTCGTGGTGATGATGGTGCTCATGCTCTTCGTGGTCGTGGTCATGACCGCAGCCGCAGTGCTCGCCGTGCTCATGGTGATGGTGATGCTCGTGGAGATGGTGCTTCTCATGGTAATGCTCAAGGTCGTGCATGGCGGTGGAGAGAGAGTCGACCTTTTCCATTGCCTGAACGATCTGCTCGCCGGAAATTTCGTCCCAGGGAGTTGTGATGATGGTGGCATTGCCGTTCTGCTGAGCAAGCAGACCCGAGGCGATGACTACCTTGCCGTCGGAAACGGAGTCGGTGCGGGAAAGGACGATAACGTCGGCATGCTGTACCTGGTCGTTGAAGAACTCGCCGAAGTTGCGGATATACATGCGGCACTTGCCTGCGTCAACAACGGTGACCTTTGCGCCGATTTCCGCGCCCTCAACGCTGTCAACGGCACGGGCAACATCGGAAAGCTTGCCGACACCCGAGGGCTCGATGATGATGCGGTCGGGGCTGTAGTCATTGATGACCTGCTCCAGCGCCTTTTTGAAGTCGCCCACGAGGGTGCAGCAGATACAGCCGGAGTTCATCTCGGTTATCTGGACGCCTGCGTCCTTAAGAAAGCCGCCGTCGATGGCGATTTCGCCGAATTCGTTCTCGATGAGAACGAGCTTTTCATTTTTGTAGCCCTCTTTGATGAGCTTGCGGATAAGTGTGGTTTTGCCTGCTCCGAGGAAGCCGGAGAAAATATCAATTTTAGTCAAAACGGATTACCTCCAAAAATAATTTCGTATGTACAAATAATTATTATACCACATTTTTCTTATTCTATCAAGCATGGCAGGAAATCGCTCTTGAGTAAAAAAAGACCGTTCCTTTCGGAACGGTCTTTCGGCATTAAATCAATCGGTTACGTAAGGCAGGAGAGCGATAACGCGTGCTCTCTTGATAGCCTCGGTAAGCTGACGCTGATGCATTGCGCAGGTACCGGTGGTACGGCGGGGCAGAATCTTGCTGCGCTCGGACATGTAACGGCGAAGCTTTGCAACATCTTTGTAGTCGATGAAGGTAGCTTTATCTACGCAAAACTGGCAGACTTTTCTGCGCTTGCGGTTCTTGGGATTGTTCTTATCAAAAGCCAATGCTGTATCCTCCTATTAATATTTTAGAACGGCAGCTCGCTCTCGTCATCGCCGATTTCAGAGAAAGCGGAGGCGCCCATTGCGGGGCTTACGCTCTCATAGCTGCTGTAGGCGGGACGGGCTTCGCTGCGTGAATCTGCGCCGTCGCGGCGCTTGCTTTCGCCGAAGTAAATGTTGTCAACAACAACCTCTGCGTTGCGGCGCTTGCCGCCGTTGTTATCGGTCCAGTCACGAATCTGGAGACGGCCGGAAACAACTGCCATGCTGCCCTTTGCGAAATACTTGTTGACAAATTCGGCTGTCTGACGCCATGCGACGCAGTCGATGAAATCGGTCTGCTTCTCACCGCCGTCGCGGCCGCCGTAATCGCGGTCGACTGCCAGGGTGAAGGATGCCACAGGAGTCTGGGACTGGGTGTATCTGAGCTCAGGATCTCTGGTCAGACGACCCATAATGGTGATGTGATTAAGCATATTTGTCGCTCCTTACTCTGCACGCAGGGTAATCAGGCGACGCATGATGCCGTCGGTGATACCGAGGATACGGTCCAGCTCTGCAGGAAATTCTGCGGGGCTTGTGAACTTCATGAGAACGTAGTAGCCTTCGGAAATGTAGTTGATTTCGTAAGCGAGCTTGCGCTTGCCCATCTCCTCCAGCTCATCGAGAGTTCCGTTCGCCTCAACGAGTGCCTTGAACTTCTCGACAACAGCTGCGGTCTGTTCTTCAGTGAAGTTGGGGTTAATGATGTACATTACCTCGTACTTTTCGCTTGCTTTTGCCATTTAGTTGCACCTCCTTTTGGTCTGTTGGCCCCCGTTCATACGGGAGCAAGGAAATAAGGCCGTCCATACGGACAGCCATATTATTATATCCTTTTTGCCGTCAATGTCAAGGGTTTTTGCAACTGAAATGTAATAAAAAACCACGGTTTCCGCCGAAAAGGGCGGAAACCGTGGTGAATGCGCTTATGCGTTTATAGTTATGATGCTCTCGGCGGTGATATGCTCAAGCTCTTCTCCGCTGTAGCTGCCGCGGTAGTTCCAGTCAATCGAAACGGGAATGTTTACGGTTGAGCCCGCTTCGGCGGGAACGGAAACGGTTACGGTGGTTATCATTGTCTTTGAAAGGCTGTTGTCATTGGTGTGCGTAACGGCGGGACTTACGAAGTTGTAGCCGCTGCCGTTTACATAGATGGAGTTGCCCGAGCGCTTGCCGATGTCAAGGCTGTAGCTGCGGACATATACATTCACCGTGACGGAAAGCGTGTTGGAATCCACGGACACGGCCTTCCAGTCCACAACAAGATTGAGACTGGTTCCCGTATCGGAAGTAAAGCTTCCGCTCTGATTTACACGTCCGTCACCCTGGGGCTCAACGGGCTGACTTTCCGTGGGTCTGGGAGTTTCGGGAACGTCGCTGGGCTCAATGGGGACCGGTGTCTCCAGAGGCTCTGCAGTTGTCACTATTACCTCGGAAGAATTAACGGGAGCTGGTGTATTGTCGGCAGCATTCTGATCATCTGCTCTGTCATGTGTAATCCAAGCTGTTACAGCGGCAATGATAAGTAGCACAAGCACAAGTGCTATGAAGATGTGAGTTTTCTGCTTTGCCATATTGTACCTCCTAATTTGATTTGCAAATAATTATACAACAAATTATCGCAAATTGCCACACTTTAATTCAATAATGTCGGCGCATTTATTGACAAATATGCGCATTCTTGGGTATAATACAGTTTAAAGTGTTATGTAAAGGAGGAATGGCAGTGGCAAAAGTCGGCAGGCACGCAAACGCAAAGGACAGCGGCGAAGTCAAAACCGAAAAGAAACCCGGCGGAGCCCATGCCGTTTCCCGCAGGGACAGAAAGGCCGCGACCTCTTCCCTCTCCCATGCGAAGCCCGCAAAAAGCCGCAGCAGAACGGTTTCGCTCAAAAACATCGTCAAAGCCCTGCTTCTTCTTTTCGTCTGCTTTGTGATGATATCCCCTCTCAAGAGCTGTGTCCTCACAGACGATGACTACATAGGCGTTTCCGAGGCGCAGAGGATTGCCCTCGATGACTCAGGTATCCTTGCAGACAAGGCAAGTTCTCTCAAGTCCGACCTCGTGAAAATTGACGGTGAGATGTACTACAAGGTTCAGTTCACCGGCACCGTTACGGATTACCGCTATATAATTAACGCCTCCTCGGGCGAAATCACCGCCCGCGCCTTCTATCACATTGACGGCGAAGGCTGAAAAGAGCTGATTTAGGCGCTCTCACACAGGGATTAGCAGTCCTGCGTGAGAGCGCCCTTTTTATTAATATTTGTCTTTCTTATCTGCGGTATTGCGGACATTTTCAATCATTTTTGTCAGGAATTTCGGCAGAGGTGCGCCGAGCTTTTCGGCGTTTTCCGTTATACTGCCGAGCTCCGTGAAAACATACCACAGCACTACAACGGGACTTATGACGCAGCCGTAGTCAAAGGGCAGAAAGCTCTGCCCGATGTTTTCCGTCACAACGCCGAGGGCAATGTCGCAAAGCGCAGCCACAAGCACGGCGGCAATGCTGCCGAGCTTATGCCACAGACCCTTTCGTGCTACGCCGCTGCTCCAGGTTCCCGTGCTTATTGCGGCAAGCGTGCCCGTAATATAGTCCAGCGCCATGGCTGCAAGCCAGATGATTATCACCCAGCCCACCCAGCCGAAAAGCGCCGTGCCGAAGGCAATGACCGCTGTAATCGCTGCTCTGATTTCCAGAGCTTTATCGGGTGCTTCCACAGCCTTACGCCTCCTCGAAATAGCGGCGCATTATCTCCATTACACGCAACATATCTTCCGTAATGTCAAGACTTCCGTCCTCTTTTCCCCTGAGCGCACCCGCGTCGATATAGCGCTGTGCAATTGCGCGGTAGCCCGCGGGTATATCCTCAAGTCTCTGCCATCTTACCATGTCATCGTCCTCCGGAACATATTCTCTGCCGGCGGCCTTGCAGATGCCGCGGCATATTGCCTCACCCAGCGCATCTGTGTTGTCGATTATCCACTGCGCAAGCTGAGGATCGTCATGGAACTCGCACTCCACATAGATGCACGGCGCATTTGTCGCATTTGTTTCATAAAAGCTCTGGGCGCGCACGCCGTAGACCGAACGGTAAAGCGTTATTGCGTCAATGGCGCTGAAAATCGCCCGGGCGAAATTATACTTTTCTCCCGTAAGCTCCGAAATAAACACGACGCAGCCCCTGCCGCCGCCGGCATTGGTGTGAATGGGAATGTGGAAGTCAGCGCCCCAGGCGTTTGACTCCCTGACATTCTCCTCGGCGCTCTGTCCCATGGGCGCTCTTTTCACCTCAAAACCGTTGCGGCGCAACGCTTTTTCCGCACTTTCGGCAATGCGGCTGCACTGGCGCATTTCCGTGGTGTTTCCCGCGGAGTAGCGGTTGTAATCCTGCATGGATGGAGAAAGATAGATTTTCATATTACCACCCCGTATCATTTTATTTCAGTGTCTGATAATATGCCCCTCCATATATAGCCTCTTAACGCCGTTTTTTTGCATTTTTACGTGCAAAAAACTTTACGCTTTTCTTTGAAAAACAACAATTTGTGCGAATTTCCAATTGACAAATATATTCGGCAGATGTATTCTGTGGTATATCATTCACTTATTTAAATAAGTAAAGAATGACTTTCTGTAAGAGGAGAAATTAATATGGAAAACAAAATGGAGAAGCGCTACGGCCTGCCTACCGCCATTTCCATGGTAATCGGTATCGTCATCGGCTCCGGCGTTTTCATCAAGGGCGGCAAGGTGCTGTCCCTCACCAACGGTAATCTCCTTCAGGGCATTGCCGTCGTAGGTATTGTAGGTCTTATCTGCATTATCTGTTCTCTCGTTTTTGCAACCCTCGGCAGCAAGTATGAAAAGGTCAACGGCGTTGTTGACTATGCAGAGCTTGCTCTGGGCGAAAAGTTTGCTTACTATGTCGGCTGGTTTATGACCACTATCTATACCCCCGCAATCGCATCTATGCTGGCATTCTTCTCCGCAATGATGTTCCTCCAGCTGTTTAATATCCCTGCAATCGACTTTGCAACCGGTCAGGTCAACTTTGTTGCAATCGGCGTCGGCGCAGGCTTCCTCATGATCGACTGCGGCATCAATATCCTCAGCCCCAAGCTTGCAGGTAAGCTTCAGGTCGGCATGACCGTCATCAAGCTCATTCCCCTGATTCTCATGGGCGTTGTCGGCACCATCGCAGGACTTATTAACGGCACCACTCTCGAGGTTCTCGACTTTGTCAACACCGCTGATTACGCCGCAGTTGACGGCTCCGGCTTCTTCAAGGCAATCGTCGGCTTCGCCTTTGCTTACGAAGGCTGGATCCTTGCAACCTCCATCAACTCCGAGCTGAAGGATTCCAAGAAGAATCTGCCCCGCGCACTCATCATCGGCTCTCTTGTCACAATCGTTCTCTACGCTCTGTACATCTGGTCAATGAGCTCCGTCGGCGATGTAAACACCATCGTCAGCACCTGGCCCTTCGGCGAAAGCCTGCCCCGCATTGCCTTCGCAAAGCTCTTCGGCGGTCCCGTCGGCACCATCGTCTACGTCTTTATCACCATCTCCTGCCTGGGCACCATGAACGGTCTCGTTATGGCAGAATGCCGCAACCTCTACGCTCTGTCCGCCCGCGGCATGGGCCCCAAGCCCGAGTTCTACGGCAAGCTTGACGAACAGACCAACTTCCCCGTAAAGAGTGCAGTCATCGGCATGATGCTCGTCGGCTTCTGGTACGCATGGACTGTCATGATGTGGATGGGCGGCCCCGGACTCTTCGGTGCAGTCCATAACTTCGAGTGGCTTGCATGGGAGCCCGACGAAATCGGCATCATCTGCCTCTACCTCATGTACATACCCATGATGCTCGGTCTTATGTTCAAGGCAAAGGAGCTTGGCTTCTTCAAGCGCTTCGTACTCCCCGCACTGGGCGTAATCTGCTGCCTGTTTTTCTGCTACGCGATCTGGGTCGGCTACGGCTGGAAACAGTGCGTCGGCTTCCTCATCACCTTCGCCTTTGTAATGTTCATCGGCTGGCTGTATGAGTTCCTACGCAAAAAGAAATTAGCCGCAAAGTAAATTAAAAAGCAACAAGCACCGCTTAGGCGGTGCGCCATAGGGCAGGCTTGCGCTGGCGGAACAGGCAAGCCTGTTCCCTACTGTGCTGCATAGCAGTTTTAGCGTAGGGAACGGTCTTGACCGTTACAAACGCACAGCATACCCATAGCTGTCATTCTGAGCGAAGCGAAGAATCTCCATGTTCGTTGGGGATTCTTCGTCGCAAGCTCCTCAGAATGACAGTTCTTTTGCTGCGGAGTACATCCGATCCTGTCATTCTGAGCGAAGCGAAGAATCCCCCTGAATCACATCCCACGCCGGAGATTCTTCGTCGCAGGCTCCTCAGAATGACAGGCGGGCTTAGCGTTCAGCGAGCGGAACAGGCAAGCCTGTTCCCTACTGTAGTGCAAAGCAGTTTTGAGCGAGAAATTTTTCGTCCGGGCAATATAACAAAATAACAAAAAAAGAGTACCCCGAGGGGTACTCTTTTTATAAGCTTTATTACTGCTGTGCTGCGGCTTCCTTGCCTGCTGCAAGAGCTGCCATGTTGCCGGGGAGGAACTTTTTCTTGCGCTCGCCCAGCTCGATGAGAATGGCTTCTGCCATGAGCTCGTCGGAAACAACGGGAGCCTTCTGGAGCATTGCGCCCAGGATTGCAACGTTTGCGCCCTTGGGGTTGTTGACTGCTTCTGCAATGCGGTTTGCGTCGCAGTAAACGACCTGAACGTCGTCACGCTCGGCCTTGCGGTCGATAATGGAGCTGTTGATAACCAGAACGCCGCCGGGCTTTACCTTGCCCTCGAACTTGTCGAGAGAAGGACGGTTCATGGCGACAACAACGTCAGCCATGTCAACCAGAGGAGAAGCAACGGGGTCATCGTTTACGATGACGGAGCAGTTTGCGGTACCGCCGCGCATCTCAGGGCCGTAGGAAGGCAGCCAGGAAACGTGCTTGCCGTCGAGCATGCATGCCATTGCCAGGAACTTACCGATCAGGAGCATGCCCTGACCGCCGAAGCCTGCGAATATAAATTCTTTTTTCATATTATTCGGCCTCCTTGTCTTTCTTTACGCCGAGGGGATAGTAAGGAATCATGTTCTCTTCAAGCCACTTCATAGACTCAACAGCGGAGAGACCCCAGTTGGTGGGGCAGGCGGACAGAACTTCGATGAGGCAGAAGCCCTTGCCTTCCATCTGGTACTTGAATGCCTTCTTGATGGCCTTCTTGCACTTGTTGATGTTGGCGGTGTTGTTGACTGCGCAGCGCTCTACGTAGTAGGAGCCGGGAACGGTGGCGAGCATCTCCGCAATGCGGATAGGTGCGCCGCACCATGCTTCGTCACGGCCCTTGGGAGAGGTGGTGGTCTTCTGGCCTACGAGGGTGGTAGGTGCCATCTGGCCGCCGGTCATGCCGTAGATTGCGTTGTTTACGAAAACGGTGGTGATCTTCTCACCGCGGTGTGCGGCGTGAACGATCTCTGCGGTACCGATGGAAGCGAGGTCGCCGTCGCCCTGGTAGGTGAATACGAGGGTGTCCTTGCCGACAACGCGCTTTGCGCCGGTGGCACATGCGGGTGCACGGCCGTGAGCGGCTTCGTACATGTCGCAGTTAAAGTAATCGTATGCAAATACGGAGCAGCCAACAGGTGCTACGCCGATGACCTTGCCTTCTTCGATTATGCCTTCGTTTTCAAGCTCTTCAATAGCTTCTGCTACCAGACGGTGAATGATGCCGTGGTTGCAGCCGGGGCAGTAATGGAAAGTCTTGTCGGTAAGGAGTTTGGTCTTTTCAAATACAACTGCCATTTTACATAGCCTCCTTCATGCTCTTGATCTTAGCAACGATCTCGTCGGTGGTGGGCATCTGGGAGCCCAGGTGGCCGAAGAAATCAACGGGCTTGGAGCCGTTTACTGCGAGCTTAACGTCTTCCAGCATCTGGCCTTCGTTCAGCTCAACGTCGAGAACTGCCTTGACGGAATCCATTGCGACGGTCTCTGCAATTGCTTCATAGGGGAAGGGCCATACGGTGATGGGGCGTACGAGGCCGACCTTGATGCCTTCTGCTTCGAGCTCATCAACAGCGGACTTTGCGATACGTGCAACAGTGCCGAATGCAGTGATGATGATCTCTGCGCCATCGCACTTGTAGCACTCCCACTGCTTCTCGTTTGCAGTGATTTCCTTGTAGCACTCCTGCAGAACTGCATTGTGCTCGGAAAGCTCCTCGGTGGAGATGTAAATGGAGTTGATGATGCCGCGCTTTGCGGGGTCATCGCCGGGCTTCCAGCCGGTGCATGCCCAGGGCTTCTTTTCGGGGTCGATCTTGAAGTCGACCATTTCGGGCATTTCAACAGGCTCCATCATCTGAGCGATGATGCCGTCTGCGATGAACAGTACGGGAACACGGTACTGCTCTGCCTTGTCGTATGCGTACATCATGATATCGACAGCTTCCTGAACGGAGGAGGGAGCATAGGTCAGCAGGTGGTAGTCACCGTTGCCGCCGCCCTTGACAGCCTGGAAGTAGTCGCCCTGAGATGCCTGAATGTTGCCGAGGCCGGGGCCGCCGCGCATTACGTTCAGGATAACTGCGGGAAGACGTGCGCCTGCGCAGTAGGAGATACCTTCCTGCTTCAGAGAGATGCCGGGGCTGGAGGAAGAGGTGATAACACGAGCACCGGTACCTGCTGCACCGTAAATCATGTTGATAGCTGCGACTTCGGACTCAGCCTGCAGGAAGCAGCCGTTTACGTCGGGATCGAACATGCGGGAAGACATGTACTCGGGGATCTCAGTCTGCGGGGTAATAGGATAGCCGAAGAAATAACGAGCGCCGGCTCTGATGGCTGCCTCTGCAATAGCTTCGCTACCCTTCATAAGAGTTTTGGCCATTTTTTCGTTTCCTCCTTATTCTCTTTCGACACGGATTACCACGTCGGGGCAGGTCAGTGCGCACATTGCACAGCCTACACATTCCTCAGGTTTTACAACCTCAGCCGGGTGATAGCCTTTTGCGTTGATTTTTGCCTTGGAAAGCTCAATGCAACCTCTCAGGCAGGCTCTTGCGCAGAGACCGCAGCCCTTGCAAAGGTTTTCATTGATTGTTACTTTTCCTTTTGCCATTTTGCTACCTCTTTTCTTTATTTTTGCTATTTAAAATAACAACAAATTTATATATGAGCTGCTTTTGCAGGACATACCGTATTAAAACTCCTTGTTCTTGCGGGGGTCAACTGTATTGAGACCGTACTTTATGTAGGACTCCCAGTCACGATGCATGAACATATCAATCGCAATGGGTGTGCCGATGTACTTGGGATCATGACCTTCGGCAAGGAACTTGTCCAGAAGCTCCTTTTTGCCCGTGGTGTAGGCAATGGGGATACCTGTTCTGTCGGAAACCTCCTTCAGCATCTCATAGCCGTCGCGAAGCTCCTCCTCGCTTGTTTCGGTGGCGAGGTTTGTGTTGTTGATCATGCCCGTGATCTTCAGTCTGGAATGGGCTTCCATACCCTCCTGCAGACGAATGAGCTTTTCAACCGTTCCCGAAAGAGGACGGCGGATATTTACAACATTCAGCACCTCAAGAGAGCCGGGCTCCAGGTCCATAAAGTCCTGATGGTATCTGCCCAGCGCGGTGGAGCCGACCTCGTCTCCGCCAACATCGAAAATGACGCTGTCCCAGTCCAGAACGAAGGCGGACTGAACCTCGGCGGGAACAGACAGAGTTTCGATGCCGGAGCAGGCGTAGTTGGGGGAAACAAGTCGGATTTCCTTCTGCTCAACCATCTTGCCGCGCTCGGTAAGGCGGAAATATGTATTGACCATATCCAGGTCGAGAAGCTCGGTCTTATCGCCTCTTGCTGCGGCCTGCATGGCGAAGTTAAGCGCGAGTTCGGACTTGCCGCTGCCGTAGTTTCCTATAAGAACTTTGACATTCTTCATTTGTGAATCTCCTTCCGGCAGGCCATAGACAAACCAAACCTTGTACATTGTATCATCAAGGGATTTTTCAGTCAATACCGCTAAAATGTGAACAAATTAACTTTCAGTTTAAAATTGCACAAAAATGCACAGTAATTTTTGTGTATTTAAACAGCAGGTGGCGATTCTGGGCAAAATTGCATTTTATCTGACGCACATTCCCTGCACGCCGCAGTATATTGCATTTATGTCGTATTTTTTCGCTTTTATGCAAAGCGGCGGCACGCCTCCGCACTATACCGCGACAACTTATGCTTGAAAACGGCAAAAGTTGGTGCTATAATAGCAAAGTAAATACGGAGAATTAGCTCAGCTGGTTAGAGCGCTCGCCTCACACGCGAGAGGTCAACGGTTCGAGTCCGCTATTCTCCACCAAAAAGAAGAGACACACGAAAGTGTGTCTCTTCTTTTTTGTAGCGGCTCCGCCGCATTTATCCGCTACGCTCAATAATAATCCCCGGGCGTAGCCGGGGGTTTTTCATATGCGGGCATAGCCCTCTTTTACTAGCCACGCCTCAAGGCGTAAACTACGGCCTGACACTTGCGAGTGGATTGTTACTTGCTACCCGTAAACGGGTCTTCGTATTCTCTTATTGTCATTTGGT